>JBJMGZ010000210.1:0-7808 GCA_045807605.1 Thermoanaerobaculia bacterium
CGGATCGCGCTCGCCCGAGAGCAGGAGCACGGGCAGGTTCGAGCGGACCGGCTCGTGGAAATCGGCCGCCACCTCGCCCCGCGGCCAGACCTCGCAGACCGCCTTCTGCTGGCGGACGCGGTAATCGCCGAGGTAGGTCCCCGCGGTCTGCTCGCGGATCATCTCCTCGGTGATGAACGGCAGGTCCTCGGCGCAGGTCACCGAGAAGGTCAGGCCCATGTCGAGGCCGCCGGTGATGGCGATCCGGCGCTCGATCGTCATCCTGACGAGCGGCTCGAGGTCGCCCTGCGCGGCCTTGTGGATCTGGAGCGGCAGCTCCGCCGCGGCCTCGCCGTACAACAGGAAGCGCAGGCCCTCGGCAACCAGGCCCCAGGTCGGCCGCACCTCCTGCTTCTCGCCCGTTTGCGGGTTGGCGACGGTCACGGTGACCCCCTTTTCGATCCGCTCCCGGACGGCCCTCAGGTCGGCCCTGGTGTCGGGAAAGGCGGCCTTGCACGCGGGCTGCGACGCGCATTCGGCGAGCAGCAGGTCGAGCGCGCGCTGGCCGGCGGCGGCATGGGCCAGGGGATTGTAGGAGCCCATCGGGGCCGTGCCGATGAGAATCACGCTCCGGACCGTCTCCGGGTGCCGGCGCATGTAGACCTGGGCGCTGCGCGTGCCGTACGAGCCGCCCTCCAGGTTGATCCTGTCGTAGCCGAGCCACTGGCGGACCTCGTTCAGGTCGTCCACGAAGTCGGCCGTGGTGTACCGGGTCAGGTCCGCGATCTTCTCCAGCTTCTCGCGGCATTTCTTCACGGCCTCGATCGGGAACATGTCCCCGGTGGCGAGGCGGAGATCGAGCGGCTCGCCGTAGAAGGAGCAGTGGAGCGGGTTCGAGCCGCCGGCGCCGCGCTGGTCGACCAGCACGATGTCCCGCTTCTGGTTCAGGGGGCTCCCGGCCAGATCGGCGGCGTTGCCCGAGATCCCCTGCCCCGGGCCGCCGGCGAGCTCGAAGACCGGATCGGGCTGCCTGTCCGGTCCCAGAGCCGGCAAGATGATGACGTTCAGGTCGATCTTCCGTCCCTGACGGGCCTCGCGGTTCTCCCACACGGGATAGGTGGCGCAGAGCACCTCCTCGTCCGACCAGGGAACACGGCACGGGTGGGGCTTGACCTCGGCGGCCTGGAGCGGAGAGAGGGACAGGGAGAGGAGGATGGCGGCGCGGATCGACCAGTTCTTCATGCAGGGGCTCCTCGTCGGCGGGATCCTTCCTCCCTACGGGACCGCCGCTCTTTAGTTGCGTCGCCTGCCAATTGGGATAGCATCTCCAGGCCGCACCTCCGATCCTCCCTGCCCATGAGCGTGAACCGCGTCAACCTCGTCAGCCTGCTCGCCCTGCTCTTCCTGGTGCTCGTGGTGGCGATCACTCCCGAATCGCGCCAGCTCATGGCCCGCCTGGCGTTCTGGGCCGAAGGGGTGGAGGAGAAGATCGAGGCCAGCCGGCGGGAGCGGGAGTCCGCGGCCCCGCCCGCCGAGGAGGAGGGCCGGCAAACCGGGACCGAAGGGACGGCCGCGGAGCCGCCGCCCCCTGCGCACGTGGTCAAGGGGCCGGACGGCCAGTTCCACCCCGAGCCCGGATACAGTTGGGTCAACGAAGAGCCCGACAATCTGCAGGTCGTGTGGGTGCCGGGCGCCAGGCACCCCGAGCAGCCCAACGTCGTGGCTTCCACCGAGCCCGACCAGTGGCGGCCCGCCGCCGGTTACGACTGGGCCGAAGCCAAGGGGGTCAACGACATGCGCGTGGTCTGGACGCCGGGCAAGCAGCACCCCGATCACGAGCACGTGCTGGCAGCGGAGAAGCCGGAGGAGTGGGAGCCCGAGCCGGGCTACACCTGGGTCAACGACGATCCGAACGATCTCTCGGTGGTTCCCGCAGAGGGCGCCGAGCCCCCCGGAGGAATGTGATGCTTCCGGAACCCGATCCCCCCTCCCCGGAAGAGTTGCAGGAGCCCTCCGGCGACCGCGAGGCGCGGGAGACCCGCGCTCTCTGGCTCGAGGTCGCCGCCGTCCTGCTCATCGCCGTGGTGCCGGACCTGTGGCACGCCCTCGCCTTTCTGACCTGGCCGCCGGCGGCCTCGACATGGCCGGCCGCCGTGAGACACACCAGCCTGATCCTGCGCAGCTTCCAGGTCAGCGCGCCGGTCCTCTATCTGATGTGGCGCAGCGGCACCCCTTGGGCGCAGTTCGGGCTCGCGGCACCGCGAGGGATGTCCAACGTCCTCTGGTTTTTGGCCGTCCTGATCACCGGCTACTTCGCCTATGCCTTCTACGCGGGCGGAGTGGCCGCCGTGATCTCCGCCGCAGCGCTGCACCGGGAGCTGGTGAGGATCCACGGGTTCACCCCCTCGGCAGACACGCCGGGCGAGATCCTCCTGGGCGGCATCTCGTGTATCGCGAACGGCTTCGCCGAGGAGCTGGCGATGCGGGGCTATCTGATCCCGCGGTTCGAACGACTGCTGGGCTCGAGCCTCAAGGCCGTGCTTCTCTCCTCGGTGCTCTTCGCGAGCTATCACCTGTACCAGGGAGCGTACGGCGCCGGCTCGGCCCTCGTCATCGGTCTGGTCTATGGAGCGTTCTTCTGCTGGAGCCGCCGCCTCTGGCCGCTGGCCGCGGCGCACGCGTTCCATGGCCTGGAATCCCTGTTTTGACTGCCGGGCTGAAGGATCAAGCCGCCCCCCTGACCACTTCCGCCCCCTGCGGCCACTCCCCGCGCAGGAAGGTATCGGCCGCGGGGAAGAACTCCTTGGGGCGCTCCAGGTAGGGGTGGTGGCCCGCCCCTTCGATGCGCAGGAAGCGCGCGTCCGCCGCGTACGCAGCCCACTCCCGGGAAGCCTCCTCGGGCACCAGGTCGTCCGTGCCCTGCACGACCAGCATGGGGGCGCGCAGCTCAGGCAGGCGCGGACGGAAGTCCCAATCCCCCATCTTGGGCAGGATGTGGTCGAAGTAGACCGGGATGGCGTGCTGCGGCCACTCGTTGGGGAAGCTGCAGACGTCCTCCAGCGGGAAGCGGACGAGCGCCGAGGTGTCGCCCATCTGGGCCGGCAGCAGGAACCAGGTGAACCAGGCGCGGCAGAAGGCCACCGGATCGCGCTCGTCGATCCCCTCGCGCCGCAGCTCTTCCAGGCGCGGGATGCCCGGCGGATAGACCAGCTCCTCGGAGCGCGGCAGGTCCTGCGCCCACTCCCCCGGCACGCGGGGCGTGATCGGGCAGACGAGCAGCAGCCGCTCCACCTTGTCGGGATAGTCGAGGGCGTACTGGGCGGCGATGGCGGCGTGGTAGGAGGCGCCGAGGATCGTCATCCGGTCGAGCCCGAAGTAGTGCCGGACCGTTTCGAGGTCGGCGACCTCCTCTTCGAGGCCGAGCTGGCGGAAGTCGGTCACCGCGCTGGACCGTCCCCGGCTGCGGGGGTCGTAGAGGAGCAGGCGCCGCCCCTCCGCCAGCGGATGGAGGGAATCCCCCAGCCAGTTGGCGTTCGGGACGACGACCGTCTCGTCCCCCTCCCCGAGCGTCCGGTAATAGAGCTGGAGCCCCGGCCGGACGAATACGAAACCCTCTGTGCTTTTCATGTGGTCGGGCGCCGCGCGGCGCCCGGTGAGTCTACTACACGAGGGCGGACCCCCTCCCCTGCCCTCCCCCGCTGCGCGGGAGAGGGGGTTCCCCCACGCACCCACGGAATTCCCTGAGCAAGGGGACGGGCGGTGGCTCCCTCTCCCTCACGCAGGTGAGGGAGAGGGTCGGGGAGAGGGAGGATGGGATCAATGGCTCCGCTTCCCCCGGATCGCCTTGACCAGCTCGTCCTTCTTCATCTTGCTGCGCCCCGGCAGCTTCAGGTCGCCGGCCATATTGCGCAGCTCGGCGACGGTGCGGGCCTCCAGGCCCTTGTTCGGATTGCCGGTGCCCTGGGTGGTCTTGTTCGGGGTCCGCCCCTCCTGGCGGCGGCCCTTGTTGACCGTGCGGGCGGCGATCGCCTTGGCCTTCTTCTCGGGGATGCCGCGCTCCTCGGAGCTCTCCTTGATGTGCTCGTACTTGCGCTCGTCCTTGTTGCTCCACGCTGTAGGCATGACTCTCTCCTTTCCTCAGACGGGGACCGGTTGCCGGTCCCCCACCTGGATCTCGAACAGACGGTAGGGCGGACGGTCGGGGTAGCTGTGGCGAAGGAGCTGGACGCAGACGTTGTAGACCGGCACGCCGGTCGAGGTCTTGCCCTCCGGCCGCCCGCGATGGGCATGGCCGTGAAAGACCACGTCGCAGCGATAGCGGTTGATCGGCTCCTCCAGGCGGCTCGAGCCGAGGAACGGGAAGATCTCGGGCGGCTCACCCTCGACCGTCGCCTGGATCGGCGAGTAGTGGAGCACGCCGATCCGGGGCACCCGCCGCAGCCGCGCGAGCGCCGACTCCAGCTTGAGCGCCTCGTCGACCGCCTCGCGCACGAAATCCTTGATGATCTGCTCGCCCCAGGGACCGAGCGCCCGCTTGCCGAAGCCGCCGCAGAATCCCCGGACCCCCGCGAACCCGACGCCGGACACCTCGACCGCGTCGCCGTCCAGGATCTTCATGCCGCTTTCGATCAGGATCTTCTTGACCTCATCCTGCTTGCCGCTTTCGAAGTCGTGATTGCCGAGCACGGCGATGACCGGGATGCCGATCGAATTGTGGATCTCCCGCGCCAGCTCGTGCGCCTCCTCGGGCAGGCCATGGTCCGTCAGGTCGCCGCAGAGAAGCAGCACGTCCGCCTCGCGGCCTGCCCGGGACAGCATGTCCCGCACGGCAGGGTCGAGCGATTGGGCGTAATGGAGGTCGCCCACCGCCGCGATCCGTACCGTTCCGTGGTTCAGGTCCATTCTCCCCCTCCCTTCATTGTCAGGTTCAGCACGGACCGTGCCAGATCCGCCTGGTACGCTCTTTGCTCTCGTTGCTGCCATGATCGCAAAGACGGAACAACCCCACGATCAACTCTCACCCGAGACGCTCGATTTCTATCGCCGGGTGATGACCACGCTCGAAAAGGCGCGGGTGCCGTTCCTGGTCGGAGGCGCCTACGCGTTCGCCCGCTATACGGGAATCGTCCGGCATACCAAGGATTTCGACATCTTCGTCCATCCGCGGGATTTCGACCGCACGCTGGAGGAGCTGAAGCGGATGGGCTGCTCGATCGCGCGGCCGTTCCCCCACTGGCTGGGCAAGGGTTATTGGGGGGATGACTTCGTCGACGTGATCTTCAGCTCGGGCAACGGGATCGCCCGGGTGGACGACCTCTGGTTCGAGCACGCGGTGGACGAGGAGGTGCTCGGCATCCCGGCGCGGCTGTCGCCGGCGGAGGAGATGATCTGGTCGAAGGCGTTCATCCAGGAGCGCGAGCGCTTCGACGGCGGCGACGTGAACCACCTGTTGCGCGCCCGGGCCGAGGAGCTCGACTGGGACCGGCTGCTGCTCCGCTTCGGCTCGCACTGGCCGGTGCTGCTCGGCCACCTGATCCTCTTCGGCTACATCTATCCCGACGAAGCGGACAAGGTGCCGGCCAAGGTCATGGACGAGCTGATCAAGCGCCAGCGCCACAGCCGCGGGACCTCGGCTTCCAGCGAGCGCCTCTGCCGGGGCCCGCTCCTCTCCCGGTCGCAGTACCTGGTGGACATCGAGAGGTGGGGCTACCGGGACGCGCGCCTGCAGCCGGTCGGTCCGATGAGCGCCGAGGAGCTGGAGATCTGGACCCAGGCCGCCGAGGACGAAACCGGGCGGTCGTACACGGATGTGGAGGAGGTCTAGGCCTACTTCCCGGCAAGATCGGCCAGCGTCAGGTAGCCGGCCTTGATGAGCGCCTTGGCAACGCTCGGCCGCAGACCCTGCTCCAGCCAGTGCCCGAGGCTGCCGCCGAACTTACGCCCTCTTCTTCTCGAAACGCCCGGCACCTCCTCTCCTCCGAGCCGTGGGTGTGTGGCTCCATGATTCTTCGCTCCCTTTCAGCCGCGAAACGCTCCGCGTACCGAGTTTCGCCGACCCCCGGCTCGGGGCAACCACCGGCGTGGCCTGGGGCCCTGCCTCTCGGCCGGTTTGACAAAACCCCTGGAGTGATCTTAGACTTTCTAAGTCATTGTATTCCGGACTGTTGCAGGCGAGGCGCCGATGTCCTGCTTCACCTGTGGCCCACAGACTTATGCGCAGCATCTGGATCGGATTGCTCTTCACGAGTGTCTTCGTCGCCGGCTGTGCTCGTGACCAGACGATCACTCGGGGAGCCGATGGACAAAACGACTGGAACCGGCGCCTGACCGCCGCAGTCCCGATCGGGATGTCGGCTGTTGCGGCTCGTGCTCTGATGGAGCGAAACGGCTTCCAGTGCCAGTTTATCGCCAAACCCCAACGCCCGCTCTGGTGCGAAAAACACTCGGACAGCCGACTGGCTGGCATTCATCGGCGGTGGCAAGCCACATTCCAGGTGCAGGACGAGCACATCGTCGCGGTACGCGCGTCCACTGGACTCGTCAGGCCCTAAATTCCCGTCCTGCCGGACGGACAGACACCAGGGCGCTGCCTAGAGAGCGCACGTGCCGGCGCAGCTCCGCCACGACCGCTTCGACGATCTCTTGCGAGGCGCGCGCCGGGAGGTCCGGATCGACCTCGATCTCCATGTCGACAAATATCTTGTGGCCCACCCAGCGCGCGCGCACCTGCCGCACCCCCTTGACCTCCTGCACGTGCCGGGCCGCATGCTCGATCTCCTGGACGATCGCCGGCTCGATGCCGTCGATGAGACGGTTCCATACCGCCCGCGCCGCGCCCCCGACGATGAAGAGAATGGCGATGGTGATGGCAATGCCGACCAGCGGATCGACGATGGGGAAGCCGGCCCAGACGCCGAGCACGCCCAGGAGCACCGCGAGGCTGGTGAAGCCATCCACCCGGGAGTGCAGACCGTCGGCGACCAGCGCCGCCGAGCCGATCTCGCGCCCGACCCGGATGCGGAGCACCGCCACCGCCTCGTTGCCGAGAAAGCCGATGACGGCTGCCGCCGCGGTCCATCCGAGGTGCGTCATCGGCCGCGGGTGGAGGATCTTCATCACCGCTTCGTAGCCGGCCACGCAGGCGGAAGCGAAGATGATGAGGACGATGACGACCCCCGCCACGTCCTCCACCTTGCCGTAGCCGTAAGTGAACCGGCGGCTGGCTCCCCGCCGCGCCAGGGCGAACGCGATCCACAGGGGGATGCTGGTCCCGGCGTCGGCAAAGTTGTGGATCGTATCGGCAAGGAGGGCCACCGAGCCGGAGAACCAGACGATGACCACCTGGAACAGGGCGGTGAGCCCGAGGCCGACCAGGGAGACCTTGAGCGCCCAGATCCCCCGTTCGTTCGACTCCAGCGATTCGTCGACCTTGTCGCCGATGTCGTGAGAGTGGCCGAAGGTGCCGCGGAGCCAGCCGAGGACGCCCGTGCCATGAGTGTGCTCTCCGTGCTCGTGGCCATGGTCATGCCCGTGTCCGCCGTGGGTGTGTGGCTCCATGATCCTTCGCTCCTTTCTGGCGTCTACGCCCGCATCTCCCGCCGCTCTGCCGCAGCTTCTGCAATCGTCTCTCCCCCGATCGGCTTGAAAAACGCCTTCCTCACTCCGGCGACGAGGAGGAGCGCCAGGCCGAAGGTGGCGACGATCGTGGCCCCCGTCGGCAGGTCGAGGACGAACGACAGGCCGACGCCGCCGGCCGAGACCAGCGCGCCCATCGTCCAGCCGATCGCGAGACGCGGTCCCAGGCGGGCGGCGAAGAGCATCGCCGCCAC
>JBJMGZ010000211.1:0-8571 GCA_045807605.1 Thermoanaerobaculia bacterium
AACAGCCAGCCGGTGACGTGCTCGATCGGCATCAGCAGGCGGTTCGCCTCCACCAGCTCGTAGAAGACCTCCTGCAGGATGTCCTCGGCGTCGCGCGGGTCGGGCACGTGCCGGCGGATGAAGCTGCCCAGCCGGAGCTGCTCCCGCTTGACCACCTTGGAGATCCGCTGGTCCTGTTCGAGTGCCATGGGCTCCACGCTCGCTGCGTTCTTCATCTACGGGTGTAGACGGATGAGGGGGTGGGGATATTGTAGGTTGCGGAGCCTGTCTCCCGGCTGCACGCCGGGGGCGGCGGAAGTGCCCACTCGGCGAGCACTTCGCCGTATCTTTCCGCCGCACTTTCTCCTTTCCTCACGCCGTCGCATGCATGGGTTGCAATGCCGGACGAGTCCTTGGTAGTATCCCGCCCGGTCGTCAAATTGAGCCCGAGTGCCCTGAAGCCACCCTTTGTCAGCCAGGGAGGTCCGCACGGATGCAGTTGAAGAGGGTCAAGCTTGCTTTGCATTTTGTCCGCCTGGCGCTGCCGCTCGGGCTGATCCTCCTGGCAGTGGGGTTGTCCCTCTCTACCCGGAACCTCGAAGCCTACAACCAGTCCCCGTACCCCCTCCCCCCGACACTCCGGTTCCACCAGCGCATCGCTCTCCCGACCGAAGCCTCCGGCCTGATCGACCAGGCGCGGATCCCGGTCGAGTTCAAGCTGATGCGCGGGGAGACGGTGGCCGACGTGCTCGAGAAGCTCGGCCTCGGAGGGGTGGAGGCGCGCCAGGCCACGGACGCGCTTGCGGAGCGGCTCAACCTGCGCCGGCTCAAGGCGGGCAACCAGTACTCGGCCTTCTTCAAGCCCGATTCCACGCTCGACTCGTTCCAGTTGACGCTCGCGGGCAGCGGCACGGTGGAGATGACCCGGGCCGGTACTGACACCGGAAAGGGCGTCGGAAGGGCTTGGCAGGTGGCTTGGCAGCCATTCGAGCGCACCGTCCGGATGCGCGCCCTGCGCGGCACCCTGGACGGCTCGATGGACACCTCGATCCGCAAGGCCGGCGGTCCCGCCGGGCTCTCGTTCCGCATGGCGGACGTGCTGCAGTGGGACCTCGACTTCACCCGCGACCTCAAGAAGGGGGACCGGTTCGAGATCCTCTACGAGGAGGTCCTGCTGGAAGGCGAGCCCCACGCCGTGGGCGCGATCTACGCCCTGGTCTACGACGACAGCCGGAACCGGCGCCACGAGGCCTACCGCTACGGCGACTCGGGCACCTACTACGACGGGGAGGGGCGGCCTCTGCGGAAGATGTTCCTGCGCTCGCCCCTGCGCTACTCCCGCATCACCTCGGTGTTCACCACCCGCCGCTTCCACCCGGTCCTCAAGGCCTACCGCCCGCACTGGGGCGTCGACTACGGCGCGCCGGTGGGCACGCCGGTCCAGGTGACGGCCAACGGCGTGGTCACGTTCAACGGCTGGGACCGGGGCGGCGGCAACGTGGTGAAGGTGCGGCACGCGGGCGGCTTCGTCACGGCCTACCTCCACCTGTCGCGCTTCGCCAAGGGCATCCGGCCGGGCGCGCGCGTGCGGCAGGGGGACATCATCGCCTACACCGGCGCGACCGGCCTGGCTTCCGGTCCCCACCTGGACTACCGGGTGCAGCAGAACGGGCGCTGGATCGATCCGCTGACGCTCAAGAGCGTCCGCGACGAGCCGATCCCCAGCAACCAGCTCGCCTCCTTCCGCTCCTGGCGCAACGAGGTGCTGGCCAGCCTGCAGAGCGGCACGCCGTCGCCGAACCTGCGCATCCCGGGCAGCGGACCGCAGGCACCCGAGACCGTTCTCGCCGTTCAAGACGTCCTCCTCGACCAGCCCGCCGGACAGGTCGCCCGGTAAGCCGGGAATGACCACCGCGCGGGCCTGGTGCCGCGTCGACCTGGCCGGCGGCACCCTGGACATCTGGCCGCTGGGCCTCTTCCATCCCGGTGCCTGCACCGTCAACGTCGCCATCGATCTCGCCGCGACCGTCGTCCTGCGACGCAGCGGCGGCGGCTTCGTGGTCCGCCAGGGCGAGAGCGTGGTCCGCGCCGGTTCGGTGGAGGAGCTGTCCGCCCATCCCGAGGGGGCGCTGGTGGGGGTGGTGGCCGCCGCGCTCGGCCTTCCGCCGGTCGAGGTGGAGCTCGCCAGCGACTCGCCGCGGGGCGGCGGGCTGGGAGGCAGCTCCGCGCTGACAGTCGCCCTGATCGCCGCCGCCGAGGAGGAGCTCGGCCTGCCCCGGACGCAGGCGGGCGAGAAGGCCCGCCTGGCGCGCGACCTGGAGGCGCGGCTGATGAGCCTTCCGACCGGCATGCAGGACCACTATCCGGCGCTCCTGGGCGGAGCGCTGGAGATCCGGCAGCTGCCCGGAGGCGAGCGGGTGCGGCGGCTCGGCGTGGACCTGGAGCGGCTCGGCGACAGCCTCGTGGTGGTCTACTCGGGCGCCAGCCACTTCTCGGCGGGCAACAACTGGCAGGTGGTGCGGCGGCGCCTGGACGGGGAGGCGGAGGTGACGGAGCTGTTCCGCGGCATCGCCGGAGCTGCGGCCGAGCTGGCGCCGGCCCTGGAAGCCGGGGATCTTCTCCGCGTCGGAGAGCTGATGAGCCGCGAGTGGAGCTTCCGCCGCCGGCTGGCCGAGGGGATCTCGACGCCGCTCCTGGAGAGCCTGATCGGCCGGGCTCTCGCCCTGGGAGCCTGGGGAGGCAAGGCCTGCGGCGCAGGCGGGGGAGGCTGCCTGGCCTTCCTCTGCCCTCCCGAGCGGAAGGGCAACATTGCAGAGGGACTGGAAGAGCTGGGGGGGAAGGTGCTGCCGGCGCGCCCGACGGGGGAGCCGCTCGCGGTCGAGCGCGCCTGATGGATCCCGGGCGGAATCAGTTCCGGTTCATTCTCTCTTCGAGGATCTGGTAGGCGCGCTCCACGTCCACGGAGGGCGAGAGCGCGATCTCCTTGGCCGCGCTCCACTCGCCGTCCTGGGTCTCGCGGTACTTGACCTTGCCGTTGTCGGCCCAGGCCACCAGCAGCTCCCGGCCGCTGCGGGCCGGGAAGTAGCGGACCGGCTGGCCGCCGGTCTCGGGGGCGGGCCAGGTCGCCGCCAGCCGGAAGCCGAGGAGGTGCAGCGGAGCCGCCGGGCCGTCCTGCGTGCCCTGGCCGGCGATCTCCTCGATCTGGACCGTCGACGAGCTGGCGCTGGCACGGAGACCGCGGTCGGAAAGCTTGGCACCGATCTCGATGATGTGCATGCGGGCACGCTCGGCGATGACCGAGAGCGCGTCGCCGCCCTTGTTGTCGAGGATCAGCGTGCGCACCTGCTCCGCCATGGCCTGGGCGACCTCGGACTGGTAGCCCTTGACGCCGATCTCGATGATGTGCATCCGCGCCAGGTCCGCCACCAGTTTGTAGCCGGAGGGGTAGGAGTGCTTGGCGCCGATCTCGATGATGTGCATCCGCGCTTCGTCGGCAAGACGGCTGAGCTGGGCGGGCAGGGCGTCGATCTCGACGGTGACCAGCCGGTGGGTGCGCGTGGAAGGGAAGGCTGCGACGACCGTGCGCTCGTCGCGGCCGCGGCTGATCGCGAGCGCCTGCTCCAGCTCGGGAGAGATCCCGCCGGCCGCGACGTCGCTCTTGTCGAAGTCGCCGAGCCGGAACACCGTGTTGCGGTCGCTGAGCACGCCGTCGTCGAGGACCACGGGCATGTAGAAGGCTTCGACCGTCCCTTCCGAGGTCTCTTCGCCCCAGACCAGGTGGAGGACCGTCCGGTGCAGCGTGACCGGCGCGCCGTCGGACCCGGTCTGCTCGACCGTGTCGCGGGTGATGGCGAGCTGCGGCGACGTCTTGGCCGCGAAAGGATTGCCGACGATCTCGATCGGATCCATCCAGCTGCCGCTGTAGCCGGCCAGCATCAGGATGGGGTGGACGCCGTTGAAGCGCGTCTCCCAGAGCAGGAAGACCGTGCGCGACGACTCCTCGTAGACGAGGAACGGCAGGTTGTCCTGGCCGGGTCCCTCGGTGCCGTCCACGAGCAGGCGCTGGCGGGTGCCATCGGGCTGGGTGACCTCCAGGGCGAGGACCGGGTAGGACGGGTCGACGGCCTTGCCGCCCGGGAAGAGCTGGCCGTAGGTGCCCTCCTTGGCGGAGTACACCTCGCCGTTGGCGCCGAGCACCGCGTCCTGCCGCGAGGATGCCCACAGAGGAGCCGCGGCGAGGCCGCAGACAACGAACAGGGGCAGGAGTCGCAGGATCCTTCTCATTTCAGCCTCAGGCGTGGAGATTCACCAGTTTGCGTACGTCGACCGCCAGCAGAAAGCCGGGCAGATAGGAAGCATCCGGGAAGAACTCGTTCTGGAGCCGGCCGAAGTAGGCCCGGGCTCCGGGGACGTTGCCGCGCAGGTTCTCGGCTTCGCCGAGGAGGTAGAGGGCGTTCTTGGCGGCGTCGCTCTCCCCGATCCTCTCGGCCAGCGCCAGGGCGCGGGTGCCCTGGTACAGGGCCTGGTCGTAGCGGCCCGTCTCGATGTGCAGGAAGCAGAGATCCAGCCGCGGCGGGATCTGGTAGGCCTCCGGACCCAGGCGGCGGAGCATGCGCAGGCTCTGCAGCAGCAGGGAGTGGCCTTCCCGGTGCTTGCCCTGCAGCACCCGGCAGTATCCCAGGTTGTCGAAGACCATCCCGCGGGCGACGCTCGGCTCGGGCGGAGTCAGCTCGAGCGCGAGCTCGTACTGGCGGGTCGCGTCCGCGACCAGGCTCTCCGCGAGCAGGGTGTTGCCCATCAGGTTGAGGCTGGAGGCCAGCCAGTCGCCGCGGTCCAGGTTCTCGGCCCGCTCGCGGGCGATGCGGGCATAGAAGAGCGCCTTGCGGTAGCTCTTGCTCAGCTCGTAGTGCCGGGCGATGTTGTAGGCCGCCAGGTAGCCCGTGCCGCAGTTGCGGCGCATGAGGATCTCGCGCAGCCGCCCGAGCTCGCCGTCGCCCAGGCCGAGCTCGATCGCCGCCGCCGCCCGGTTGCAGAACGCCAGGTCCTGCTGCTCGGCGCTGCCGTGCAGCTCCGCCCAGGCGATGCACTGCCCGAAGATCGCGAGAGCTTCCGCCAGCCGGCCTGCCTTGACCGCGCGAGCCCCGGACTCGCGCAGATCCTCGAACCCCCGAACGTGCTCCGACCTCTCCTCCATGCTCCTCTCCCTCCTATCCCTGGACGCAGGCGGACGTCTAGTCCGTATCCCTCTCGGCGCGGCTTTCCTGGCTGTGCTTGAACGCGATGAAGTCCTCGACCTCGCGCTGGGCGTCCTCGGGAAGCTGCTTGAACTTCTCCACGAGATGGACGTCGCGCGGCGTGATGGACTCCTTGGCGACGTCTTCGAAGAACTCGCCGATGCCGACCTTGAACTCGGCGAGGATGCGGAAGAGGGTGTCGAGGCTGACCCGGTACTCCCCCTGCTCCATGCGGGAGAGGTCCGACTGCTGAATGCCGAGCCGGTGCGAGAGCTCGACCTGGGTCAGCTTGTTCTCCTTGCGGAGCTGCCGGATCTTCTGGCCGACGAGCTGAATCTGGCGGACCTTGCTTGCGGATGCCATGGGGGGTTCTCTCAGGTTCTCGCTTATGTCAGACTCGCATAGCCGTGCTGCTCGCCTGATGGTACGGCGATGCCAGCACCCTGTCAACCATGGACGCTCTCGCCGCCGCAACCGTAGAGGAGGATCGTGCGCAGCCATCTGTTTCTCCTGCGGGAGCTCGTCAAGCGGGACTTCCACGGGCGCTACGCCGGGTCCCTGCTCGGCTTCGTCTGGTCGCTGGTGCAGCCGCTCTGGCTGCTCCTGCTGTTCACCTTCGTCTTCTCGACGGTGATGAAGGTCAGCCCCGTGGGCGAGGTCCACACCCGCTTCTTCGCGGTCTTCCTGTTCGGGGGGCTGCTGCCGTGGATGGCCCTGCAGGAGGGGGTGCTGCGCTCCTCGACCGCGATCACCGACAACGCCAGCCTGGTCAAGAAGCTGCGCTTCCCCTCCGAGATCCTGGTCCTGGCGGTGATCCTGGCCGCGCTGCTGCACGAGGCGATCGCCGCCGGCATCTACCTGCTGGTCCTGGCGGCGGTGGGGGAGCTGTCCTGGGGCGGGCTGCCGCTGCTGCTGATCGCGGTGCCGCTGCAGATCGGGCTGACCCTGGGGCTCGGGCTCCTGGCCGCCGCCCTGAACGTGTTCTTCCGCGACACGGCGCAGATCCTCGCCCTGCTCCTGAACGCCTGGTTCTACCTGACGCCCGTCGTCTATCCTCTCGCGCTGGTGCCGGAAGGCTACCGGCGCTGGCTCGAGCTCAACCCTCTGACCCCGCTCGTGGGCCTCTACCGGCAGGCCTTCCTCGGCGGCAGCCCGACCCCGGTCCCGGGGACCGGCGGGCTCGCCGTGGTCATCGCCGTGCTACTCTCCCTCGGCTTCTGGCTGTTCCGCCGCCTGAAGCGGGCCTTCGCCGACGAGATCTAAGAAAAAGGACGCACTGAATGCCCGATCGTTCGCAAAGCTTTCGCCTGGCCGGCCTTCTCATGGCCCTGCTCATGGCCCTGATGGCCGCCGGCCTTCTGACGACCTCCGCCTGCTCGCAGCAGCCGAAAGCCGGCGCGCCGCCGGCCACGGCCGCGGCCGGAGCCACGGCAGAGACCAGCCCCGGGAACGCCGCCGCCGCTCCGGCGGCGGCCGGCCGGTCCGAGGACAAGCCGCCGCTTCCCGAGGTGCCGGCCCCCGCGCCGCCCGACGGCAAGTGGCTCACCGACGAGCTGGGGCGCCGCTACTTCGTCGACAAGGTGCGCAAGGAGGAGGGCGGCTACATCTGGCTCAACCCGGAGAAGACCCAGGTCCAGATCCGCTACGGCGCCATCTACGACGTGGTCGGGGAGGACGAGGAGAGCTTCCACGTCAAGATCTACGGCGCCGATCCGGTGGAGCGGCCCGGGCCGGCCGCGATCACCCCCGAGGACCGGGCGAAGGTCGCCGCCACGTACCGCAACGACACCGGCAAGGCCGACCGGCTCCAGTTCGAGCCGTTCGGGCACGGGCTGCCGGAGCGCGGCCAGTGGCGCAACGGCTTCGAGATCGCCGACATGAACGGCGACGGCCATCCCGACATCGTCCACGGGCCCGAGCGCAAGGGCAGCCGCGTGCCCAACATCTTCCTCGGGGACGGCAAGGGCAACTGGCGGCGCTGGTCGGAAGCGACCTTCCCGCCGCTGCCCTACGACTACGGCGACGTCGCCGTGGCGGACTTCAACGGCGACGGCCGGCCCGACCTCGCCCTGGCCGTCCACCTGAGCGGGCTGATCGCCCTGGTGGCGGACGGCCCGCAGAGCTTCAAGGAGTGGGGCCGCGGCCTCGATTTCAGCCAGCCTTCGGCCGCGGCGCAGCCGGAGTCGTCCTTCTCGTCGCGGGCCGTGACGGCCGCCGACATGAACGGCGACGGCCGTCCGGACCTCATCGCCCTCGGCGAGGGGCCGCGCCTGACCCAGGGGGCCGGCCAGGGCTCCCGCGGCGCCGGCGGCGGCTTCGGCATGGTCGTCTACTTCAACCAGGGCGACGGGACCTGGGTGCGGCGGAGCGAGCAGGCCGCCGACAAAGTGCGGATCTTCGGCGACAAACTCGAAGCTGCGGACTTCACTCGCGACGGGAAATTGGATATAGTCCTCGGATCGAACGTCCGCGGTGAAACGGGTATCCTGAGGGTCGGCGCCGAGAAGGGCGCCTGGACCACGGGCCATCTCGAGGGTCTGCGCCGCGGCTTCGTGGGTGCCGTGGACGTGGCCGACTTCAACCGCGACGGGCGGCTCGACCTGGCCATCGGGTACCTGTCGTCCGAGCTCCAGGTATGGCGGACGGGCATCGACGTCTTCCTGGGCCGCGCGGACGGGACCTGGGAGCGCCGCGGGGTGGCGGTCGAGGAGAGCCGGGGCTGGCTGACCGCCCTGGACAGCGGCGACCTCGACGGCGACGGCAACCTCGACCTGGCAGGGCTCACCGGGGAGGGCCAGACCTGGATCCTGCTGGGCAAGGGGGACGGCTCGTTCGTCCGCGAGGAGTCGCCGGAGGTCCCGCAGGCCGAAGGGGGCTGCCGGGGGTACGACGTGCAGGTCGCGGACCTGGACGGCCAGCCGGGCGACGAGATCGTCGCGGAGTTCGCGGGCGAGCCCTCGGTGCTGTTCGCCCCGACCCAGTGCCTGGACCAGGGCGAGATGGTCGCCTGGAAGCCGGTCCGCCGGAAGCCGTGATAAGGCCGAAGAATGAGGAAGATGAAGAAAATGGCAAAGAGGCTATTTTTCGGCTTGACAACCGCGGCGGAAGGTGCCTATAGTGCAGAAGCATAATTTGCAGTGGAGGCAACCCGGGCCTGGAGGGCGGGTCGCTTTTCCGATACAGGATCACGAGCCAAGTCGCAACGGCAGCCTGATCAACCGAAGCGCGGCGGCTCATTTGAGTTCGAGTTCGACTCTTTAACCAGGAGGTGATGGCATTTACCCGGAGAGTGGAGTTGCAGTACCGATTTTGAAGTTTGAAACGTCACACGGTTACTCAAGGAGATTGTCTGAAATGA
>JBJMGZ010000212.1:0-4004 GCA_045807605.1 Thermoanaerobaculia bacterium
GACCATGCTGGCGGTGGAGGAAATGCTCCCGCAGATATTTTGGGTGGATATCAACCGCCTGCTGGTCCCATTTGGCAAGCACGTCTGCACCGGAAGGCTCCCGCGGTGTTCGGCCTGCCCCGTGCTGGACATGTGTCGCCAAGTGGGCGTGGAGGCCCACCGTTGAGGATGTGTTGAAGCAGATCAGCCATGGGTAAAGGACGGGGGGAATGTGGGTTCATGAAGACGACCTTGAAGATCCCAGACGACCGCCCTGAGCTAGAAGAGCTCTTTTAGAGGGTGTCTCGAAAGTGTCCGGCCCGAGAAGCCCCGGCAGGGGCGCAGGCATAAAGCCTGGGGCTTCAGCCCCAGGTTGGGCGACCCCCACCAGAAGCCCCGGAGGGGCGTAGGCATGGCCCAGGGGCGCGAGCCCCGCAGGAGGGTGGTGGGCCTCCGGGCTGACCGCCCGGGGCCAATGCCTGCGTCCCTTCGGGACTTGGGGAACTATGGGACTCCAGACCTGGGGCTGAAGCCCCAGGCTTTATGCCTATGCCCCATCGGGGCGTGAAGACAGGAGGAGCCCGGTCTCGAAGACAAATGGCAAATTACTGCAACGGAATTGAGCGTCCCAGGGAGTGGAGGCGAGCCCCCCGGGTGCCACAGGGGGCCGGGGGGCTCGCGGGTCAGCTACTGCGGATAGACGCAGCAACCCGTCTGCGGGCAGGCGAAGTCGCAGCGGCCGTTCGGAGCCGCGGTGCACTCGGCGTTGCTCGAGCACTGGCTCGTGACGCAAAGCGGGTTGCAGACCGGCTGGTCCATCACCTGCTGGGCGAAGAGGGCGGTGCTCGCAGCGGGAGCCTGGGCGTTCGCGCCGAAGATGGCGTTCAAGCCCGGGTCGCCGCACAGCGCGGTCTGGGAAGAGGACGTGTCCGCGTAGGCTGCCGGCGCGAAGCCGAGCAGCAGAACGAGCACGACGAAGGTCCAGGTTCTGGTCCAGGTTTTCATGATGTTGCCTCCTTCGAATCCGGTACCGGCGAAACTGTCGTCGCCGATGCATGAAGTACTCCCGGCCGGGCCGGATGAAGCGCTCCTGGTGGCGCTTCCACCCATATCTATAACAAGATCCGTGCCAATTCGGCAAGAGATCTATGACAAGATCCGTGCCAACTCGGTGAGAGAGCGATCTAAGTAGAAGAAATGCTGGTCTATCAATGAAGAAGAAGATCCTGACAAGGGCGGGCCGGTGTGCATCCACGCTGGTGAGGGGCCTGCGCTGTGACGGTCGTTATACTGGGCAGGGAGGAGGGGTCGCCGGCTTTTCGGTGGGCTTCGGCCCGAAGCTCTGGAGCCGGCGCTGGGGGCAGGTGGAGTACTCCCTGCGCTGGTTCCCCCTGGGCGGCTTCGTCGACGGCGGGCAGATCCTCCTGAGCTGCCTGGAAGAGGCGTTTCCCCGCTTCGCGAGGCTGCGGGTGCCGCTGACCCTGCTGGGGCTGGTCTTCCTGGCCGCGGTGATGGTGTACGCGAACGTGGGGGACGTCTTCCGCTATCTCTCGTAGTGGAAGGCCGTGGTCTTGGAGCGGGACTTCCGCTTCAGCAGATCCTCGATGACGATCAGGGTCTCGTCGTGGAGGACCGCGTCGCCGCACTCGGGGCAGATCTCCGCCGGCACGCCGTGGAGGACGAGAGTCCTCTCGCGGTAGATCACCGAGTGGCTGATGGTCCCGGACAGGTGCTCGCCGGTGCAGTCGGGGGTATGGCATTTCATGGCGGTCTCTCCTCCCGGTCTGTCTTTCAAGAACCGTTCCCGAGTGCTGGTTGTTCCGGGTCCGTTTGAGGGAAAAGCACGTTTCAGGCCGTCTATCGGGCCGAGGAGGCTCCCATGAGATCGAAGGATCGGATTCCGGAAAGGCTTTTCGGGCTCGCATTCCTGATCGCCGCGCTCTGCGGGTGCGGCTCCGCGAAGCCCGAGGTCGACTATCCATGGACGGAGCAGGAACAGCGGGCCGCGGCCGAGGTCGCCGCGGACCTGGAGCGCCAGGCGGCCGCGGCGCCGTCCATGGCGCCGATGGCGGCGCCCGCCCCGCCGGCGGCTGCGGCCGCGGCCGCAGCTCCCGCGAGCCTGCTGGAGATCTACGTCTTCGACATCGGCCAGGCCGACTCGATGCTCGTCATCGGACCCGCGCCGGACCGCAAGACGCTGCTCGTGGACCTCGGAAAGCCTTCGGCCCATTCCAAGCTGCCCGCGGGCTTCACCACGAGCCAGGCGCTCGTGAGCCGGCGCATCCGGGAGCTCACCGGACGCTCGGACGTCGACTACTTCGTCCTCTCCCACTACCACAGCGATCACGCCGGAGGATTCGGCAATGGCATGATCGGCCTTCTCTCCGGCGGCTCATTCAAGGTGGGGGAGTTCATCCACGTCGTCGACGACGGCGAGAGGTTCATGGCGGCCGAGGACGAGCGCGGCGTCTATAGGACGATCCGCGAGCTCATGCCGGTCTGGGAGCAGCACCACAAGGTCGGATCTTCGAGCCCGCCGAGCTTCGGCACGGGCCAGATCGATCTCGGGCCGGGAGTGACCGTGGACATCCTGGCTTTTGCGGGCAAGGTGCCGAGCGGAGCCTCCGCGCTCGAGAACGTCGAGAGCCGGGGCGTCGACTACTCGGAGGCGCCGGCCAACGAGAACGACCTGTCGATCGCGCTCCAGATCTCGGCCGGAGAGTTCGAGCTGTTCACCGGCGGCGACCTCACGGGCACGGACGATCCGGCAAGGCGGCCTCTCTACGTCCCGCGGTCGTTCAGCGGGGGCAAGAAGGAGACCTACACCAACGTCGAGCACCCGCTGGTCGCCCATTGGAAGAGAGTCGGGCGGGAGAGCGACGTCGAGGTCTATCGCGCCAATCACCACGGATCGCAGTACTCCACCACCCCGAACCTCCTGAAGGCCCTGGACCCGGAGTTCATCCTCTACTCGACGGGGGCGGACTACGGCCACCCGAGCGGGCCCGTCATCGCCCGCGGCGGAGCCACGGCGCGCCAGCTCGCCACGACTTCGGTCAGCAACTCCTCGGCCTTCACCAGCGCGCGCGGGAAGCGCGTCGGAGAGATCCGGATCCTGGTGGCGCCGGACGGCGAGAGCTACACGATCAACGGCGAGCGCCATCGGGCCTTCTCGGCGTCGGAAGAGGCGGCGGGCAGGGACGATGGGGAAGAAGACCGGCACTGATGGAGAGGGAAGGGGACGGGCCCGGAGCGGGCCCGTCCGGGCGGAGGGGCTCAGTGGTCCATACGCATGCGCATGTGCATGCCGTGCGGGAAGGACTCGTCCTTCTCCAGGGTCTCGAGCTTCGCCTTCTGCTCCTCGGTCAGCAGGGCCTTGAAACGCTCCATGCCCTCCTCGTGAAGGGCCTCGATCTGCTTCATGGAGGCGTGCGCGGCGATCACCTTCTGGCCGATCTCGGTGGCGTTGACGTTGCCGGCGTCGAGCAGGGTCTGGATCTCTTCGAACTGCTGGTGGTGCTGCTCCATGAGGGGCTCGACCTTGGCCCAGATCTCCTCGTGGATCTGCTTGGCGGCCTCCTTCTGCTCGTCGTTCAGGCCGAGCGCCTCGGCGAAGGCGGGCCCGCCGTGCATCATGTGCCCGGCGCCGTCGCCATGGACCATGACCTGCTTGAAGTGCTCGCCCGCCAGGGCCGCGCCCGCGACCAGCACGAGGGCGGCGATCAGTGAAAACAGGATCTTGCTTTTCATCGTCGATCTCCTTTGTCTTTCGGAAGCTCCAAGTGGAGCCCGCTGTCATCGCTCACCAATCTAGGGCAGTGCCGGACCTCAGACTTCAAGACGGCGCAAGAAGTTTGTAAGGGATGTAAAGCCTGTCAGCCCGCGAAGCGGTAGCCGCGCCGGTGGACGGTCAGGAAGAGCTCCGGGTGCGACGGGTTGCGCTCCAGCTTCTGGCGCAGCGAGCCGACGTGCACGTCGACCGTGCGTGTCACGGGCATGGCGTCGTAGCCCCAGACCTTGTCGAG
>JBJMGZ010000213.1:0-4304 GCA_045807605.1 Thermoanaerobaculia bacterium
CTCGACCCCGCGAACCCCGGCGGCCGGGCCAGCCACTACCTCTACCTGGTGGGCAGGCTCAAGCCGGGCGTGAGCCTCGGGCAGGCGCGGTCGGAGCTCGCCGGGCTGGTGGAGCGCTGGCATGACGAGCTGCCCGACACCCACGTCCCGAGCCCGGAGGATCACCCGCTGGTGATCCAGCCGCTGCTCGACGACCTGGTGGGCAGCGTGCGGCCGAAGATGTGGCTTCTCATGGGCGCGGTCGGGCTGGTGCTGCTGATCGCCTGCGCCAACGTGGCGAACCTGCTGCTCGCCCGGGCCGAGGCGCGGCAGAAGGAGATCGCGGTGCGCACCGCGCTCGGC
Organism: Thermoanaerobaculia bacterium; assembly: GCA_045807605.1. Classification (GTDB taxonomy): domain Bacteria; phylum Acidobacteriota; class Thermoanaerobaculia; order Multivoradales; family UBA5704; genus DATMER01. The sequence continues at coordinate 343 of JBJMGZ010000213.1, forward strand.
GCGCAGCGCGGCCGGCTGCTGCGCCAGTTCCTCACCGAGAGCGTGGCGCTGTCGCTCCTCGGCGGCGCCCTGGGGCTGCTCCTCGCGGTCTGGGGCGTGCGCGCCATCGTGGCCACGAACCCGGAAAGCCTTCCGCGCGTGCGAGAAATTGCGGTGGACGGCCGGGTCCTGCTCTTCACCCTGGGCGTGTCCCTCCTCACCGGCCTGCTGTTCGGCCTCGCGCCGGCGCTCCACGCCCGGGCGTCGGTGCTGTTCTCGTCGCTCAAGGAGGGCGGGCAGCGGGCCACGGCCGGAGCGGGCCGGCAGCTCCTGCGGCGCGGACTCGTGATCGCCGAGGTGGCTCTCGCCGCGACCCTGGTGATCGTCGGCGGCCTGCTGATCCGCAGCTTCTGGCTGTTGCAGCAGGTGGACCCCGGCTTCGACGCGAAGAACGTCCTCACCTTCCAGATCGCGCTGCCCGACGCCCGCTATCCCGAGGAGCAACAGGTTGTCGCCTTCTACCAGCGGCTCGTGGACCGCCTGCGCGTCCTGCCCGGCGTCGAGACGGCTGCCGCGGCCTGGGGGCTGCCGCCGAAGCGGCAGCTCCTGGCGAACGACACCGAGTTCGAAGGGGTGCCCGAGCCGCCGAACGGCCCCGCCCACAACGTGGACTACTGGCAGTTCGTGACCCACGACTATCTGCGGACGCTGAAGATCCCGATCGTCAAGGGCCGCGGGTTCCTGCCGACCGACGCCGCCGGCACGCCCGGAGTGGTGCTGGTCAACGAGACCACGGCAAAGCACTTCTGGCCCGGCAAGGACCCGCTCGGCCGCCGGCTGCGGGCGTCGGCGCCGCCGGACGTGCAGCCGCCCTGGCTGACCGTGGTCGGAGTGGTCAAGGACGTCAAGCAGGCAGGTCTGGAGGCGGAGACGGGCACGGAGGTCTACTTCCTCCAGCCCCAGATGCCGGAGACCCTGGGCGGGGCCTCGGACGACATGTACCTGCTGGTGCGCACCGCGGGCGATCCCCTGTCGCTGGTGAGCCAGGCGCGGCGCGAGGTCCGGGCCCTGGACCCGGGCCTGCCGCTGGCCGACGTCCGCAGCCTGGAGCAGGTGGTGTTCGAGTCCGTGGCGCAGCCGCGCTTCATCACCTCGCTGGCGCTGCTCTTCGCGGCCGTGGCCCTGGCGCTCGCCGCGGTGGGGACCTACGGCGTGCTCTCCTACTCGGTGGAGCAGCGGACGCAGGAGATCGGGGTGCGCATGGCGCTCGGAGCGCAGGCGCGGCAGGTGCTCGGGATGGTCCTGGCGCAGGGCGTGGGCCTGGTGGCGATTGGTCTGGTCCTGGGCGTGGTCCTGGCCCTGGCGCTGCAGCGGATCCTGTCGGGCATGCTCTTCGGAGTGGCTCCCACCGATCCGACGATCTTCGCGAGCGTCGTCGTGGTGCTCGCCGCGGTCTCGCTGCTCGCCTGCTACCTGCCGGCCCGGCGTGCGACCCGGATCAGCCCGCTGGTGGCGCTGCGCTACGAGTAGCTCGGTTCTGCTTTCCCTGGGAGCGCCGGCGTCTCGCCGGCATTCTTCCCAAAGGGCCGGCGTTCCGCCGATTGATCCGGACAAGCCGGCAAGATGCCGGCGCTCCCAGGGAAAGCGCGCTCGATCCGGCTTCCGGATGGCGCTGCGCTACGAGTAGCCGGTAGAGTCCCAGGGTGCGTTCCCTCCGGGACTCAGTCAGTGATTCCATACCTGCGGCGCTGACCTGGCGCTACGCCTGCCACTCGGCCATGCTGGGCCTCTCGCTCCTGACGGAGGGGAGGCCCGCGCCGGCGCTGCCGGACCTGGTGCTCGACCGCCTGCCGCGGGTCGCCTGGATCGCCGACTCCAACTACTGGATCTGGCTGGTCTGCTACGTGCCGATTGCACTGCTGCTCTGGCGCAAAGACCGGCGGGCCTTCCTCCACTTCCTCTATCTCGGCGGAGTGCTCAGCCTGGTGCGGGGCCTCTGCGTCGGCCTGACCGGCTTGGGTCCGGCCTACGGACCGGACGTCAACGCCGGGATGTCCGGACTGCTCTCCGCCTGGCTCGCGCTGATCAACCCGTTTTCGACCCTGTTCGGGAACGCGGCCCAGGTCTACCTCACCAAGGACCTCTTCTTCTCGGGGCACGTCTCGACCACCTTCCTCCTCTGGCTCTACTGCCGAGGGAAGGGGAGGCTCGGCGCGCTGGCCGCCGTGGGGCACTGGGTGACGGTGGCGGTGGTGCTGCTGTCGCATCTGCACTACACGATCGACGTGGTGGGGGCGTGGGCGGTGACGTACAGCCTGTACGTGCTGGCGGAGGCCGCCTTTTCGAAGTTCTCCAAGGGCTGAGCCGAAGGCGATGCCCGGGGTTGCGTCTGGAGGTTCAAGGCGAGAGGCGCCGCATGCCAGCGCTTGTGGGCGGTCTCTTGCCCTGAGAGAATAACCTGCGAAATGCGCAAAACCGCAGCATTTCTACGATAGGAGGACTTTATGGATTCACGGCAGGCCGTCCAGCCATCGCCGGCATTCGAGATCCGCCGCTACCTCGTCAACGGCAAGGAGAGCAGCAAGGCGGATCTCGCGTCTCAGCCCTTCCTCGTCGCGGGAGCCGGTCTGCCGGACGACCGCACGGCCTACGCCTTCAGCCACGAAGAGGCCTTCTACGGCTGGGCGGCCGGAACCCGCCATGCTCCGGAGATCGGGCGCTCGGTCGGGATCATGAAGCTCGGCCAGCAGCTGGAGAACACCCCGGTCGGCAACCGGGCGGTCAAGCGCGCCGAGGCGACTCTCGAACGGTTGACCCGAGAGGTCGAAGCCCTGAGCAAGGAGACCGGGCTCCCCATCGGCACCCCCGAGCTGCTCTACGAGACGCACTGTTCGCGGTCCATCCTGGAGCCGCCCATCCTCGGCTCGGCCATCCTCTTCGACAAGGTTTCGGGCTCCCTGGCCAACCCGGACTTCGGCGGGTCTTTCTTTCCCTTCGTCCTCGCGTTTCCTACGTTCTTCGGCTTCAACGACAAGGCGAGCGGCGCCCTGGTTCTGGGCATCTGCACCCTTTTCGACAAGACCTTTTACCGTGGCGCCGCCGCCTTCATGATTTCCATCGGAACGGCCGGAAGCCCGGGACTGAAGTTCGTCCTTGCGGATCTGGGCTTCGACAACCGCGCCGCCTCGGGGATCGCCTGACACGAGGGTCTGGTCCAACGCGGCCCAGGTCTACCGGCGAGAGCTCTCGCGGCCCTTCAGGCCGCGGTGTTGTGTCGCCTTGATTCCCAGGGCATCGGCCTGCGGCCTCAGCCCTGGGCTATGTTCTGCCGGCCCGTTGGGCCGGTTCTACTCCTGACGATAAGCCGGCGGCACCGCGTTGCCCACGTCCTTGTAGCGGTCGCGCAGCTCGAGCTGGCGGCTCATGATCGGCACCTGCCGGCCGCGGATGAAGACCTCGGTGGCCCAGGTCGTGATTTCCAGCGGGTCGCCGGTCCAGACCACCACGTCCGCATCCTTGCCGGGCTCGAGGCTGCCGTAGCTGTCTTCGATTCCCCAGAGGCGGGCGGGGACGGTGGTCAGCGCGGCCAGGGCGGCGTCCCAGGGCAGGCCGTAGGCCACGGCGTTGCCGGCTCCCTGCCGGATGCTGTAGGCCTCGTGGGCGGCGACGCTCATGAAGGCGAAGGTCACTCCCGCCTTGTGCAGGCGGGCCGCGTTCTCCAGCGTCGCGCCCAGGAAGTCGAAGCTCCCCGGCAGGTTGTTGAGCGGCGTGATCAGCACCGGCACCTGGGCCGCCGCGATCTCGTCCGCCACCACCCAGGCTTCGCCCGCGCCGGCCAGGATCAGCTTGAGCTTCTCTTCCTTGGCGAGGCGCAGCGCGGCCTGGATGTCGCTCGCCCGGTTCACGGCCAGCACGAGCGGCAGCTCGCCCCGGACCACCGGCTGCAGGGCTTCGAGGTCGAGCCGCGAGACTTCCAGCTCCCG
>JBJMGZ010000214.1:0-14082 GCA_045807605.1 Thermoanaerobaculia bacterium
CCGTCGGCCGGTAGCTCTCCTCCAGGGTGTGGAGGAAGCGCGGGTTGGGAGCGATGAGGATCAGGCGGTCATCTTCTTCGTCGCCCACCTTGAGCGGCAGGAACCAGGTGGCGAACTCCTCGGGATCGAGCTCGTGCTGAAGCTGTCTTTGAAGGAGCGGCCAAAGGGATGCGGGCATGAAACCTCGGTGGGTCAAGCGCTCGAATTCCACAGATTTTCCACAGGATGTGGAAATCCTCTTCGTTAGGAGGGACTGCAGGAGCGGTGTCTACGGCTTCACAGCTACGTCTGGGAAGGATGATAGCAACACCCCGCAGACCCCGCAAGCCCCCTCTCCTCGCAAAGAGGAAGTAAGTCCTTTTTTTCGGCACGGGGCTGAATGAAAGTTGCCTGCGCCGGCCATCGGGATCATACCTGGATTGGACCCGCTTTTGGGGGTTTCGGGGGGCTTCCGAGCCAGTGGGATTCCCAGGCCGCGAGCTCTCCGGCTTCCAGACGGGCGATATGGCAGATGGGATCGCCCGAATGCACGAGAGGGAGCTGGGTGAGGCCGAGGACGAGCCCGCCGTAGGGCGACTTGAGCTGGCTGCGTCCGCGGGCGAAAGGGTTGGTGCTCAAGGAGATCGGGGCGCCCCGGCGCAGCGGCTGGCCGAGCTCCACCTGCAGGTCCAGGATGCCGCCGGACTGGGCGCGGACCCAGTGGGTGCGCTCGATGCGCAGGCGCAGCGGCGGCGCGGCGGGCTCGCCGGGCAGCATGCGCAGGAAGCGCATGACGTTGAGGATGCCGGCGATCCCCACCTCGATGAACGGCCGCTCCAGCCGGCGCGCGCTCCCCGCCTCATAGACCACCGTGGGCACGCCCGCGGCGACCGCCACCCGGCGCAGCGACCCCTCCGGCCCCTCGCCGCCGACGACGAGCGGAATGCCGAACGCGTCCGCCAGCTCCGCCACCCGCGGGTCGGCGAGGTCGGCCCGGATCTGCGGGTAGTTCGTGCGCTCGCCGCCGCCCGTGTGCAGGTCGAGCCCGAAGTCGCTCTGCCGGATGATCTCGCGGAACAGGGTGTCGGCGAGGCGCGAGGTGAGCGATCCCTTGGGGCTGCCCGGGAAGCTGCGGGTCAAATCGCGGCGGTCGGGCAGGCGGCGGTCCTGGACCAGGAAGACGGGGACGTTGACCACCGGCACCGCGATCAGCGTGCCGCGCAGGCCGGAGAAGTCGGCGTCGTTGAGCAGGTCGCGCAGGATCCCGACCCCGTTGAGCTCGTCGCCGTGCACCGTGGCGGTGACGAAGAGGGTGGGACCGGGGCCGCCCCGCACCACCGTCACCGGCACGGCGACCGGCTCGGCGGTGTAGGACTCGCCCACCCGCAGCCGCAGCTCGGCCGTCTCGCCCAGGCCGACCGGGTTGCCGCAGAAGCAGAGCGGCTCCCGGCCGGACGTGGTGCGCGCGTCAGCCCCGCGAGCGGTTGTCCGGGTCGGCATCGGTGAGGTGGTGGTGGGCATGGGCGACGACGAAGTCGATCATGGCGCCGGCGACGTCGGCGCCGGTGGCGCGCTCGATCCCCTCGAGGCCGGGGGAGCTGTTGACCTCCAGGACCATGGGTCCCTCCTTGGACGGGAGCATGTCGACGCCGGCGATGTTCAGCCCCAGCACCTCGGCGGCATGGACGGCGGTGCGCTCGAAGGCCGGCTCCAGGGTGACGCCGGCGGCGGTCGCGCCGCGGTGGAGGTTGCTGCGGAACTCCCCCTCGCCCGCGGTGCGCGCCATGGCCGCCACGACCTTGCCGCCCACCACGATGGCGCGGTAGTCGGTGCCGCCGGCCTCTTCCACGAAGGCCTGGATGAGGATGTTCTGGCGCAGGGTGCTCATGGCGTCCAGGACCGACTCGGCCGATTTGACCGACTCGGCCAGAATGACACCCATCCCCTGCGTCCCTTCGAGCAGCTTGAGGATGACCGGCGCGCCGCCGACCTTGCGGATCGCGGGGCGGATGTCCTCGCGCCGCCGGGCGAAGGCGGTGGGCGGGATGCCGATGTCGTGGCGGGAGAAGAGCTGCAGGCTGCGCAGCTTGTCGCGGCTCCTGGAGATGCCCTGGCTGCCGTTGGCCGCGAAGACTCCCATCATCTCGAACTGCCGCAGCACGGCGAGGCCGTAGAAGGTGATGCTCGCGCCGATGCGCGGCACCACGCCGTCGAGGCCGGTCACCCGCTCGTTGCCGTGGAAGACCTCCGGCCTCTTCTTCGAAAGCTTGACGATGCACTCGAGCGGGTCGAGCACCATGACCTCGGCGCCGCGCTGGCGGCAGGCCTCCACGAGGCGCGAGGTGGAGTACAGAGTGGCCTTGCGGGAGAGGATCGCTATCTTCATCGGTTCTTCCGGTGCCAGCTTCGCAGGAGGTACTTGCGCGAGGTATCCACGAGGAAGTCCCCCTCCAGGGCCTTGCGGGCCAGAATCATACGGAAGAGCATGCCCGAACGGTCGGTCAATGTGAGGCGGATGCGCTTGCGCACCGGTCCGAGGACGATCTCGGTCTCCAGAAAGGGACGGAGGTCCGGGTGGCCGCCCGAGTCCTTGACCCGCACGCGGCCGAGCAGCGCCACCCGGGCGATGATCCGCCGCCCGGGGTGGCGGCGGTCGGTCCCGATCTCCACCTCGGCGATCTCGGTGCCGTCCGGCAGCGTCTCCACCACGGTCAGCGAGTCCACGTGGAGCGCCGAGGTGCGGGCCCCGGTGTCGATCTTCGCCTTCAGACGGAAGATCCCCATTTCCGGCAGGTCCAGGTACTCCTTCCAGCCGACCCGAAGAGGCCCGGAGCCCTCCATCAGCCCGGTACCTTGTGAGGAACCCGGTGAAATTGTAGAAATGCCATGAGAGGGAGGAAGCAATTGCACGAGAAAAGCCGTTGAGCGGGGGCCCGCTCCGGTGGGGAAACCGGGAGAGAATCCTGTAAACCGCTGATTCTGCGCGGATCGCCGGGTTCACCCGGATTCAGGTACAAGCTTTGCATAAGATAGAGACACCTTAGTAAGCGTACATAGGGGGAGGTTGCCGCCCAACCAGTAGTCATCCTGCCATCTTTGGAGATCCTTTCGATCTCGACCATCTCATGTTCTTTCCTGAAGCCCCTTTGCAGGGGTAGATCCTCAAAATCCAACCGGAACAAGGCGCCTCCCCCCTTGGCGCTCCTCGGCGAAAGCCGGGGGGCGCGTTTCCTTTTGGGCGATCCGCAGAGCAAATCCTACAAACTGTCCGGAAAGCGTGCAGGAACGGCCTGGGCGAGGTCCGCGGAGAGCCGCTGTCTCCGCCCCAGGGCAGCGGGAGAGAGGATCCGGGGAGCTGGGCATGGCTGTTGCAAAAGACGGGAGCCGAAGAGAAACACGGGAGGCTTCGACCAACCAACCTTATCCTACCCAATCGAGATCGAAGAGATCTCAACCTCTTTGAACCTACCTGACTCCCCTCAACAACAGGGGTAGATCCACGGAAACCCAACCGGAGAGACGGGGCCTCCCCCCAGACCTCCCAGCCTGAAGGCTGGGAGGTTTTGCTTTTGGGGAGATGGGTGGCATGGGCGTTGCAGATAGGCAATGGCAGAAACAAGTAGGGGGAGGTTTCCAACCCGCCAAATACGATCCTACCTGTTTGGAGATCGCTAGACGATCTCACCCTCTCTAAAGCTTCCTGAATCCCCTTTCTACAGGGGTAAAAACATAAAATCCAACCGGAGAGATGGGGCCTCCCCCCCTTGTCTCCTCTTTTTTCAAAGAGGACGCCCCCAACCCGGGGGTGCAACCGGGACGCGCCGTCCCGGCACTGCCAAAATGGCCTGACGCATAGAATGGCGCGCATGAATCAGGCCTCTTCCGATCTCCTGACCTGGTTCGACCGGCATCGCCGCGACCTTCCCTGGCGCAAGAGCCGGGATCCCTACCGCATCTGGCTCTCCGAGGTCATGCTGCAGCAGACCCGGATCGAGACGGTGCTCCCTTATTACCAGAGCTTCCTGGAAAAGTTTCCCACGGTGGAGGACCTGGCCCGGGCCGGGATCGAGGAGGTGCTCGCCCTCTGGTCGGGGCTGGGCTATTACCGCCGCGCGCGCCAGCTCCACGCCGCGGCGCGCAGGGTGGTGGAGATCGGCGGCTTCCCGCGCACGGTCGAAGGGCTGCGCGAGCTGCCCGGGATCGGCGCGTACACCGCGGCGGCCGTGGCGAGCATGGCGTTCGGAGTGGCGGAGCCGGTGCTCGACGGCAACGTGGAGCGGGTGCTCTCCCGCTGGCTCGCCCTGGAGCTCGACCCGAAGAGCCGTCCGGCGCGGGAGCGCATGCTCGCCGCCGCGGCCGGCCTCCTCGAGCCGGAACGGGCCGGGGACAGCAACCAGGCGCTGATGGAGCTGGGAGCCACGGTCTGCGTGCCAAAACGGCCGCGCTGCCTGCTCTGCCCGATCGCCCCCGGCTGCCAGGCGGTGTCTGGAGGAAACGATCCGGAGCGCTTCCCCGTGGCCAGGGCGAAGCGGGAGCGGGAGCTTCACCGCCTGCTGGTCGCGGTGGTGGAGCGCGACGGCGGCGTCCTCCTCTTCCGCCGGCCGGAGGACCGTGCTCTTCTGGCCGGCACCTGGGAGCTGCCCTGGACGGCGCTCGAGCCCGCTCCCGAGGAAGGCCTCGCCGAGCGCTACGGCGGGAAGTGGTCTCTCGGGCCGCGGGTCGGAGGGGTCCGCCACTCGATCACCTTCCGCGACCTCGAGCTGGAGGTACACCGGGCCGAGGTCGTGGCTCCCCAGGGCACGTGGGGGTGGTTCGGGGAGAGCGAGCGGGCCGGGATGCCGCTGTCGTCGCTGGTGACCAAGGTGCTGCGGGAAGTCAGCCGAAAATCTCCGCCAGCCGGCTCCCGATAGCCGACCGCCGGCCCTCTTCCCGTGCCCAATTGGCGCGCTCGTCATCCCCGAAGGCGGCCCAGAGCTCCGCGGCTTGGAGGAACCACTCCGCGAACAGCGGCTCCCCTCCTCCCAGGTCGGTGCGCAGCTTGTTCTCCAGGGAGGTCTCGACCTCGTCGAACAGATGGCGGGCCTCGCGCAGATCCTTCTTCTTCAGCTCGACCCAGGCGCGGTGGAGGGTGATGGACTCGGCGAGGTCCGATCTCCGGGCCGCGGCACCGGCCAAGGCGCGCTCGGCGGCGGGCCAGTCGCCCGCGTAGGCCGCGGCGAGCCCGGACTCCAGCCAGGCCTCGCCGTCCGAGGGATCGCGGGCCAGGATGCGGGCGAGCAGGGCGCGGGCCTCGTCCAGCCGGAGCAGGTGCTTGGCCGCCACGGCCGCGGCGAGCAGCTCGTCGCGGCCCGCGTTCGGACCGGTCCGGGCGGCGGCCAGGGCGGCTTCGAAGTCGCCGCGCCCCACGGCCTGGACGGCCGCGCTCGCCGGTGGCCGCCGGAGCACGGCGAAGAGGATCAGGGCGCCGGCGGCGGTCCCCGCGATGATCAGGAAGGTGAGAAGTCCTTCAAACGTCGGCATGTCTCAAGATCTCAGACGCCGAGCAGCGGGAGCTGGGCGGGTCGCAGCCGCTGCCAGACCTCCTGCTCGACCACGTCGAGCCACTCCGCGCGGCGGCCGGGGTCGAGGTGGAGCGCTGCGAGGCTCCGGTCCCGCAGCTCGCGGACGACGCGCTCGTCCACCGCCCGCTGGAACGCCGGGTCGGCCGAGCGGATGCCGTCCGGCGACGGCTGCTCCACCATGGGCACGTGGACCAGCAGGTCGTAGGTGCGGATCCAGAACTCCATCAGGTCTTCGAGCGTCTGCTGCCGGCCGGCGGCCAGGAGCAGGTAGACGTAGTTGTCGAGGACGCTCCGGTCGCAGATCACCACGGGATAGCGCGCCTGCGCCACCAGCTCCTCCGCGATCTGGGTATGCAGGATCCACGACTGGGCCGCGATCGACGTCTCCTCGTTGATCGGCAGCGGGCACCGGCGGGCCACCTCGTGGACCACGTCGATGGACACGTCCCGCCGCTTGAGCCGCGAAGCCAGCCCATAGCACAGCGTCGTCTTGCCCACCCCGTGGGTGCCGATGAAGGCGATCTTGGCGTTGGGGGAGCTCAAGGCAGCTCCCCACCGCTGGCGAGGAGCGAGATCAGCTCGACCTGGTCTTCGTCAAAGCGGTAGTAGGCGACGTGCTCCGCGTCTCGAATGTAGACGGGCCAGATATGGAGAGGGCCGTCCTCGACGGCGAAGCCGCGCTCGGGGTGGCGAGCCAGGGCGAACTCCAGGGCCGCGGCCACGTCGTCGGCCCGCCGCGGGTCCGGCTCGGCCTTTCTCAGCTCCCGCTCGAACCGATGACTCTGGATGACGACTCGGAACCTATCCACCCAGCTCCTCGGCCAGCTTCCTTCCGTGTTCGACCTCCGCGGGGGTCGGCGGCCTGGGTCGGCCCAGGAGGGCGGTCGAGTAGGGGATCTCCTCGCCCTCGGCGGCGAGCTGCCAGCCGAGGAACTCGTGGGAGAGCTCGCTCACGCCGGTGGCATTGAGGTCCCAGAGCTTCCGGATCACGTCCTGGACGATCGCGATCTCCGCTCCCGAGAAGAGAGAGAGGTCGGGCTCCCGGAGGGCGACCAGGATCTTCTGCGTCCGTCCGAAGAAGTCCCTCTCCGCCGAGGCGCAGACTCGCTCCCTTTCCATCTTCCGGACCACCGGCACCAGCCGCTTGGGAGCAGGACCATGGGCGAGCTTCTGGTACTTCTCTCCGGTGATGGAGCGACCGAGCTTCCGATAGGCCCAGAAGTCCGAATAGAAGAGGATCTTGTTCAGCTTGGTCGCGCCGAAGTGCTCGTCCCGCTCCGAGGCGCGGGCGATGAAAAGGACCAGCTCGCGCAGCTTCCGATCGTCGGTGGGGTTTGCCTTGGCCATGGCATCGAAAGTATACACTCCGGCGGTAAACAGGCGAAACTAACCCAGCGTCTCCACCAGCGCTTGTTCCAAAATACCAAGCGCTCTGTCCAGAACGTCCTCGGGGATCGTCAGCGGCGGCACGATCTGCGCCACCCGTCCTTCCGGTCCCCCGGCGAGGAGGATGATCCCACGGTCGAGAGCCGCGGCGGTCCACCTCTTGGCGATCCCGGCCGAGCGCAGCTCGACACCCCAGAGGAGGCCCCGGCCGCGGATGGCCACGCCAGGCCAGCGAGCCAGCCGGTCGGCGACCCGCTCCCCCAGCCGTGCCGCGCGGGCCGGGAGGTCTTCCTCCTCGATCACGTCGAGCGCGGCCAGGGCGGCGGCGCAGGCGACCGGGTGGGCGACGAAGGTGGCGGTGTGGAGGGCCTCTCCGGGAGTCTCCCAGCAGCGGAAGAGGGAGCGTCGGCCGAGGACGGCGGCGATGGGCATCCCGCCTCCCAGCGCCTTGCCGCAGCAGAGGAGGTCGGGGCACACCCCTTCGTGCTCGACGGCGAACAGCCGCCCGGTCCTCCCAAAGCCGGTGAAGATCTCGTCGGCGATCAGGAGAGCGCCGTGCTCGCGGCAGAGGCGGGCCAACTCGGCCAGCCAGCCGGACGGCGGGAGGATCACCCCCTCCCGTCCCACGATCGGCTCGACCAGCACGGCCGCCATGTTCTCGAGCTCTACGCGAGAACCGTAAGGGAAGCGGCGGACATGACCATGGAGATGGGCCGCGAAAGGCTCCCGGAATCCGGGGCGCGAGGTCACGGCGAGCGAGCCCATCGTCATCCCGTGGTAGGAGGGCTCGAAGGCGACGATCCCGGTCCGGCCGGTGGCGGCGATGGCGGTCTTGAGCGCGATCTCCACCGCCTCCGAGCCGGAGATGGAGAAGAAGACCTGGGCGTCGTCGACCGGCGCGAGCCTCACGAGCCGCTCCGCCAGCTGGACCCTCAGCGGATGGCCGTGGACGTCCCCGAGCCCATGGAGGAGCCGGCCGGCCTGGGCGCGGACCGCCTCCACCACCCGCGGATGGCGGTGGCCCACGGCCGCGACGCCGAAGCCCGAGGTCAGGTCGATGTAGAGATTGCCGTCGACGTCCCGGACGTGCGCCCCCTCGGCCTCCTGCCAGAAGAGGGAGACGGCATCCTCCGAGGAGATATCGGAGAGGGTGTTGATCCCGGGCGCCTCGGCCTCGGCAATCCGTCGAGAGAGCTGGCGCGACAGCTCGCGCGAGCGCGGTCCCGGGAGGGTCACATCTCCCGCCGGCCGGCGAGCGAGCGGGCCAGCGTCACCTCGTCCGTGTACTCGATGTCGCCCCCGACCGGCATGCCGAAGGCGAGGCGGGTCACCCGCACGCCGCGGGGCTTGAGCAACCGCGCCAGGTAGAGCGCCGTGGCCTCCCCCTCGACGTTCGGGTTGGTGGCGATCACGACCTCTTCCACCCCTTCGAGCCGGGCCATCAGCCCGGGAATGGCGAGGCGGTCGGGGCCGATGCCGCGGTGCGGGGAGAGCGCGCCGAGCAGCACGTGGTAGACGCCCTGGTACTCGCCGGTGCGCTCGATGGGCTCGATGTTGAACGGCTCCTCGACCACGCAGATGCGCGTGCGGTCGCGCCGCTCGTCGGTGCACCAGCGGCAGGGATCGACGGCGGTGATGGCGTTGCAGGAGGAGCAGTGGAACAGCTTCTCCTTGACCTCGACGATCGCCTGGGCGAGGCTCTGCGCCTCGCCGGCGGACACCTTGAGCAGGTAGTGGGCGAGGCGCGTCGCGGTCTTGGGCCCGATGCCCGGGAGCCGCGACAGCTCCCCGATGAGACGGGCCAGAGGGTCGGTCATCGCGGCTAGAACAGGCCGGGGAGGTTCGACGCCATGGCGCCCATCTTGCCCTGCATCGTCTCCTCCACCTTGCGGCCCGCCTCGTTGATGGCGGCGACGATGAGGTCCTCCAGCATGGAGGGATCATCCTTGTCCATGGCCTCGGGGTCGATCTTCACGGACACGACCTGCTTGTGGCCGCTCATCCTGACGGTCACCATGCCGCCCCCGACGCTCGCCTCGACGATCAGCTCGTTGAGCTCGCGCTGGAGGCGCTCCTGCATCTCCTGGGCCTGCTTCATCAACTGGCGCATGCTGCTCATGTCATTCCTCCCTGGGATGCTCTTCAACCCGTTCCACCCGGCCCCCGAAGATGTCGAGGACCGTCTGCACGGTGGGATTCTCGTTCACCACGGCCCCGGCCGCGGAGGCGGCGGAGGCCTGGGCCTGCATGGCGGCGGCCTTGCGGCCCTGGCCCTGGACGGTCTGCCAGGACGCTTGCGCTCCCCAGACCGCCGCGACTGACTCGTCGATCACCTGGCGGTTCGCCGACTGCCCCAGCCGCGACTCCAGCCAGGTGTCGCCGGGCGCCCGCGCGATGGTCAGCCGGCCCTTCTCGAACACGATCTCGTCCGCGTCGGAGAGATAGGCCGCGAGCGGCTGCTTGCGCCGGCTCACCTCATCGAGGAACGCCTGGACCGAGTCCTCGCCCGAGGCGCTGCCGTTCGAGCGCGCTGGCGCCGGGGCGGGCACCGGCGGAGGCGCCGCAACCGGCGGAGGAGCCGGAGCCGGGGACGGAGCGGGACGAGCGGGCGCCGCCGCTTTTTCCGGCTGTGCTCCCCCTCTCCCGGCCGGTTGGGAGGGGATGGGAGAGGGGGCCGGGGGGTGAGGGGTCCGTGGAGTCGGCTTCGGAGCCGCGGACGCCGTCATACCCCCGCCCGCCAGGATCTCCTCGACCCGCCGCAGCTTCGGCAGCTCGGCCGCGCGCAGCCAGGCGATCTCCACGGCCAGGGCGCCGGTCTCGCTGCGGCGCACCGTGGTCTCGCTGTTCAGGAGCTGGTGCAGCAGGCGCAGCACGTTTTCGTACCCGGCCTCCTTGGCGAGGGCGGCGAGCGCCTGGGCCTCCTCGGCGGGCAGGTCGGCCTGCTCCGGATCGCCACCCATGGCCAAGTGGAGCGCGTTGCGGCAGAAGACCAGGAAGTGGCCATAGACATGGCGCGGGTCCCAGCCCTCCTCCTCGACCCGCCGCACCGCCCGGGTGACCGCGACCCCGTCGCCCTGCAGGATCGCTTCGAACAGCCGGTGGAAGAGCGCCGTGTCCAGGCCGCCCAGGAGCCGGACCGCGTCCTCGTCGGAGATCGTCCCGGATCCGAACGTGGCGAGCTGGTCGAGCAGGGCGACGGCGTCGCGCACGCTCCCCTCCCCGGCCCGGGCGATGAGCCGCAGCGCCGTGTCGGTCGCCGCAATCCCCTCCTTGCCACAGATGTCGCGCAGGAGGTCGGCCACGTCCTGGGAGCTCACCCGCCGGAAGTGGAACTCCTGGCAACGGGAGAGGATCGTGGCCGGGACGGCGTCGATCTCGGTTGTGGCGAAGATGAACACCAGGTGCGGCGGCGGCTCCTCGACGATCTTCAAAAGCGCGTCGAACGCCTGCCGCGACAGGCGGTGGATCTCGTCGAGGATCACCACCTTGTAGCGGTCGCGCGCCGCGCCGTACTTGAGGCTTTCGGTGAGCTCGCGGACCTGCTCCACCTTCGAGTAAGTGGCGGCGTCGACCTCGATGACGTCGAGGTCCGAGCCGCGGGTGATCTCCACGCAGGGCGTGCACTCGTTGCACGGGTCGGCGCCCGGCCCGCGCTCGCAGTTGAGCATCTTCGCGAGCAGCCGGGCCGTGGTCGTCTTGCCGACGCCGCGGATGCCGGAGAAGAGGTACGCCTGGGCGATGCGCCCCTCCTGGACCGCGTTGCGCAGGGCCGTGACGATGGGCCCCTGGCCGACGAGGGTGGAGAAGCTCTGCGGGCGCCACTTGCGGGCGAGGACCTGGTACGCCATGGTTGACGGTAATTAGATATAGGGAATGTTACGCCAGCGGCCCACGAAGGGTTCCGGTTTGTCTGCGGCACTCGACCGGATACCTTATCGCTGCTCCCTTCCGGGCCTGACGAGGTTCGGTAACGACCGATGCACAGGACCCGAACCCTTCGTGGGCCGCTGCCAGGAGCACATGCTATGTCCTGGTGTCCGGTAAGTAAAGGTTGGGGCGGGCGGGGGAAATTCCCCGGGCCGGTAGCGGAGCTGGACATCGTAGCCCGAAGGGCGTACGGTATCCTGTACAGGAGAGGAGTTTTCACGATGGACTCGATTTCCTACACCAACGCGCGGGCAAACCTGGCGAAGACCATGGACCGGGTCTGCGAGAGCCACGAGCCCGTGATCATCACCCGTAGCGGCGACACGTCCGTGGTGATGCTCTCCCTGGAGGACTTCAACTCCCTGGAAGAGACCGCGTACCTTTTGCGCAGCCCCAGGAACGCGAACCGTCTGCTGGAGGCGATCGCCGAGCTCGAGCAGGGCAAGGGCGCCGAGCGAGAGCTGGTCGAGTGAAGCTCATCTTCGCCGGGCGCGCCTGGGAGGACTACCTGTACTGGCAGGAGACCGACCGCAAGGTGCTGGCGAGGATCAACCATCTCATCCGGGATATCCAGCGCGACCCGTTCCAGGGCATCGGCAAGCCGGAGCCTCTGAAGCATGCCCTCAAAGGCTATTGGTCTCGCCGCATCACGGACGAGCACAGGATCGTCTACAAGGTCGAGGAGGACGCTCTCCTCCTGGCGCAGCTCCGGTTCCATTACTGAGAGGGTGTCTCGAAAGTCAGCTTCCATGGCCCTCGTGAGCCCCGAAGGGGCGTAGGCATAGAGCCTGGGGCTTCAGCCCCAGGTTGGGCGTCCCCATTTTCCAGAAGCCCCGAAGGGGCGTAGGCATGGCCAGGGGCGCGAGCCCCGCAGGAGGGTGGTGGGCTCCCGGGCTGACCGCCCGGGGCCAATGCCTGCGCCCCTTCGGGGCTTGGAGCTGCGGCGGCTTGCGCTTCAGCGCTCGCGGCTTGACTTTCAGCAGCCACGGCTTGTGAACAAGCGGCCATGGCTTGTAGGCAAGCGATGACGGCTTGAAGACAAGCTACGACGGCTTGCCGGCAAGCGATGACCGCTTGAAGGCAAGCGATGACAGCTTGAAGGCAAGCGATGACCGCTTGAAGAGAAGCGATGGCAGCTTGAAGACAAGCCGCCGCGGCTTCCCGAGTAGCGGCCACGGCTCGAACACAAGCCGTCGCGGCTGCTACTCGAAGCTCAGCCGGGCGGGCTCTTCCAGGATCTCGAGAATCGCCTGGGCGCAGAAGACCCGGTCGCGCCGCGCATCTGTGAGAGGGGACAGAATGCCCGCCATCTCCAGGCGCTGTACGGCGCGCTGGGCGGTGGTGTATGCAACCTCCAGGCGCCTGGCCACTCCGGGCACGGTCCAGTAAGGGTTCTCTCCGAGCAGGCTCACCAGGTCTATCGTGGCCCGCGAAGGGGCTCCGGCGAAGGACGAGCGCCACCGGTCCAGAATGCCGTTGATGCGCGAGGCGCGGCTGACCGCGTCCTCCGCCTGCCGGGCGACGCCGTTGAGGAAGTACTCGATCCAGGCGTTCCACTCCCCCCTCTGGCTGACCCCCAGCAGGCGGCCGTAGTACTCCGGACGGGTGGCCTCGAAGAAGGCGCTCAGATAGAGGAGCGGGGCGGGCAGGAGCGCTCTCTCCAGCAGGAAGAGCGTGATCAGGAGCCGGCCCACGCGGCCGTTGCCGTCCAGGAAGGGATGGATGGCCTCGAACTGGTAGTGCAGGAGCGCGGCCTGCACCAGCGGCGGCAGGGAGGTGTCGTGCAGGAAGCGCTCCAGGGAGTCGAGCGCCTCCAGCATCTCGCCGGGAGGTGGGGGGACGTAGGTGGCGTTCTCCGGCCGCGACCCCGGCGGGCCGATCCAGTTCTGGGACCGCCGGAACTCGCCCGGCGTGGCCTGACCGCCGCGGACGTCCTCCATGAGCCGCGCGTGGAGCTCGCGCAGCAGGCGCAACGAGAGCGGCAGGCTCCTGAGCCGCTCGACCCCGTACTCCAGGGCCACGACACAATTGGCCACCTCCCGGAGATCGGCGGGGCTCCGGTCGACGCTGGCGCCCGCCTCCGCGGCCAGCAGCTCGCCGAGCGAGGCCTGGGTCCCCTCGATCCGGCTGGAGAGCACGGCCTCCCGCCGGATGAAGGGCCGGAGCAGGAGGTGCGGGTTCGGCAGCCGCGCGCCCTCGCCCGCCAGCCGTCCCAGGGAACGGTCGGCGTCCGAGAGCGCCCGCACCAGCCCGGGAGTCCAGGTCAGCTCCGGAGGGAGCGGGTCCGGCACGAAGGCCGGCCAGCCCTCCGGCGTGCGGACGATCCGGCCGTTCAATACCTCTCCTGTTTGCGGCGGCGAAAAGAG
The DNA here is from genome assembly GCA_045807605.1 of Thermoanaerobaculia bacterium. Classification (GTDB taxonomy): domain Bacteria; phylum Acidobacteriota; class Thermoanaerobaculia; order Multivoradales; family UBA5704; genus DATMER01. The sequence continues at coordinate 13,220 of JBJMGZ010000214.1, forward strand.
GACATGACCGCTATTATCGTTCAGGGCCGGTTTCGATAATAGTGGGAGGGGTATTCTCCCCCCTGTAACAATCCCCCCGGAGGAGCGTTTCATGAGCGAAGGAGAAAGGAGGGCCCAGGCCGTGCACGCGGCAGCCTACAAGGATTCGACAGAACGGCCCCCGGAAGCGCTTGAAACCCTCTTCCGGGAGCACCATGGGAGCGTCTTCCGCGCCGCCTACCGCATCACAGGCGACCCCGCGGACGCCGAGGACGTCCTTCAGACCGTATTCACCCGGCTCCTGCGCCGTGAAGAGCAGCCAGACCTTTCCGAGAGCGCAGGCAGCTATTTGCATCGTGCGGCGGTCAACGCCGCCCTCGACCTGATCCGGGCGCGCAAGCGGGCCCGGACCGTGGACCTGGAAGGCGTCGGCGAGCATCTCGTCGATCACGCCGATCCCGGACCCGAGCGCCGCCAGGGGAGCCGCGAGCTCGCCCAGCGGCTGCGGGAGGCCATGACCCGCCTCTCCCCCCGCCAGGCCGAGATCTTCACGATGCGCTATTTCGAGGGGCTGGGCAACCTGGAGATCTCCAAAGCGCTCGGCGCCACACAGACTTCGATCGCTGTCATCCTGCACCGCGCGCGGCACCGCCTCCAGAAGGAGATGGGGCCGCTGGAAGGAGAATTGTCATGAGCCTCTTCAAGAGTAACGACGACACCCTCGACCAGGCCATCGCCGAGGTCACGGGCGAGCCGGTCGACCCCGCCGTGGTCGAGCAGGCCGCCGCCCGCGTGTGGGAGCGGCTGTCGCAGGGCGCTCCCGTCCACCGGCTGGAGTCCCGGCCCGTGGCCGCCGCGAACACCCCGGAAGCCCATCACGGCCT
>JBJMGZ010000215.1:0-6693 GCA_045807605.1 Thermoanaerobaculia bacterium
GCTCTACCTAAAGAGATCAGGCTCGTTCTCCCTGGCTAGAACATATTTGATTCAGTCACCTCGATCCATTGTTTTGTTCAAGAGTAGCTATGACGTTATTGAGGAAAGGGACGCTCGCCAGTTAGCTGAACGGTCAGAAGACATATGCTTGCAGCTTGGACGCGTGGCACAATAGGGCGTCGGCGGCCCCCGAATAGCGGCCCCCGAATAGGTTCCAGCCAAGTGGCACCTGAAGCCTGAAGCCCGGCGCGAGAGGCCGCTCCTCAATCCCTTCGAGAAGAGTTGACCCGCGCCGCCGACGGCGCCGTTCCGAACGCCTCCCTCCACAGCCGCCGGAGCTGCCGCGCGCTCTCGAAGCCGCAGCGGGCGGCCACCGCTTCGATGGTCATCCCCGGGTCGTGGAGGAGATCCCGGGCGAGCTCCAGGCGGAGGCGGGTGCGGAACTCCTGCACCGAGATCCCCGTGGCCTGGCGGAAGGCCCGGGTGAGGTTGCGCGGGCTCATGGCCGCCAGACGGGCGAGATCCTCCAGGGTGGCATGCTCCCCGGGATGGCCGATCAGCCAGTCCTGGACCCGGTGGACGCCGGGATGGAGATGAGTGCGGTAATCCAGGTAGATGCTCTGCTGGTGATGGGAGCCGTCGCGCCGCAGGTAGACCACCATCTCGCGGGCGGCGGCTGCCGCCACCAGCGGACCGTGACGGCGCTCCACCATCGAGAGCGCCATGTCGATCCCCGAGGCGATGCCGGCGCTCGTGGTGATCGAGCCGTCCTCCACGAACAGGCGGTTCGTGAGCACCCGGGCCGCGGGAAAGCCGGCCTGGAGGTCGTCCACCCGGGTCCAGTGGGTCGTGCACTGCCGGCCGGCCAGAAGGCCCGCCCTCCCCAGCACGAAAGCGCCCGTGCAGATGCTCGCCACCTGCGCTCCCAGGCCATGAGCCTCGCAAAGCCAGACGAGCACCTGAGGCTCCACTTCTCCGAGCGAGGCCATCCGAAACCCGGGGACCATCACCAGATCGTCCGCCTCGGGTCGAGGAAGGGGCTCCAGGTCCGAGAGCCAGATCCCCTGGTCCGTCCTCAGCTTCGGCCGGGTCGCGCAGGCGAGGACCCGGTAGTCGCCGCCGCAGCGGTTGGCCTCGTGGAAGACCTGGACCGGACCGGCGAGGTCCAGGATCTCCACGTCCGGGCAGAGGACGAAGATCACCCGTTGCACGGCAGCGCGGCCTTCTCCAACTCCGGCTTCAGCTCCAGAAGCAATTCCTCCACCCGGGCGATGCGGGCGAAACGGTTGCGCAGCACGGCTTCCGTGCGGCGGACGACCTCGTCCGTGGACAGCTCGCCGCCGTCCGGCAGGGCGATCGGGAAGGTCGCGGTGGCCTCGGTCACGAAGTCCACGTCGTAGCCGAGATCGGCCGCCACCCGGGTCGTGGTCTCGCAGCACTGCTCGGTCGAGATGCCGGTGATCACCACCCGGCGCACGCCCTGGGCATCCAGCCGCTTCTGGAGGTCGGTGCTGGTGAAGGCGTTGCGGGTGTCCTTGAGCAGGACCGGCTCCCCCTCCCGGGGGGAGAGGAAGTCCATGACCTTCACGAGCGGGCTGTCCCGCTCGAAGCCGGGATCGGGATCGGTGTGGAGGACGAAGATCACGGGCAGGCCGGCGGCGCGCCAGGACTGGAGGAGCCGGTCCACGTTCTTCTCGAAGTCGGGATTGTTCCGGCGCTCCCAGCGGGGGCCGAGCTTGAACGAGTCCTGGATGTCGATGACGAGCAGCGCCGACTGCTCGATGGGGGCGGGTTGGGCCATGTCGCTCTCCTCGAAGGCCGGGACGGGGATCGTCCTGCCGTCCCGATCATTCTCGGGCGTCTGGCCCCGGTCCGGAAGACCCCGGAACGGACGGCTGGCGGTCAGATCCGGCCAGCCGTCCCCCAAGGAAGAGAAAGAGTCAGCCGGTCAGTTCTTCTCGCCGAAGTTGACCATGGCCTGGGTCTGGCCTTCATTGCTGGAGACGGTGACGTTGACCGTGCGCTTGTCGTCGTCGGTCTTGCCCACCAGCATGATGGTCTTGCTGCCGGACGTCTCGTACGAGCTCCGCTCCACCTTCAGGCCCTCGCCCTCGAGCTTGGCCTTGTAGAACTCCGCCACCTGGTCGACGGAGTCGCCGGAGGTGACGGTGAACATGGCATTGCGGCCCTCGGCCGTGGTGGCGTCGTAGGAGCCCTCGACCTTGGCGCCGCCGTAGACCGGCACCCAGGAGGGGAGGTTCTTCGGCGCGCCGGCGCCGGCGCTGAAGGTGGTCTCCTGGCCCTTGGAGTCGGTCACCTTGAGCACGCCGCCTTCACCCTTGGCGGCGCCGTCGAGGGTGGTGGTCCCGTCCTTGGTCGTGACGGTGAGCTTGCCCTCCTGGATGTCCTTGGCGTTCATGGTGACCACTTCGCCGGTCTTGGTGTTCTTGATGGTGAGGGTCCCCGCGTCCTCATCGGACTCCACGACCTCGAGCTCCGGGTTGGCCTGGACGGCCAGCTTGGCCGCGGCAAGGGCCGGGTTCTTCTCGAACTCGGCAGCCTTGTGCTTGAGGAACCGGCCGCCGAGGAAAGCAGCGCCGCCGAGGGCGAGGATGCAGAGGATGGCAATGGCGCCGCAGCCGATCGCAATCCACCCCAGAGCGCTCATCTTCTTCTTCTGACCGGGGACTGGAGGCGGGGTCATGGGCTCAGACATCGCTAAAATCTCCTGGAATAAGACGGACTGACAGAGTTCGGGGTTGCCGGGTTCTACGATAACACCAGCCGCTTCTCTTGGGCGGGTGGAGCGACGGATCGTTACGGATTTCGGCCGCGATCCGGAAGAGGGAACAAGCGGAATATACTGGGCGCCACGATGTATCCGTCCGTGGCGTCCTGCGACTTCTCCATGTCGTCGCTGGCCAGCGACGACAAGGCCGGTTACAGCGCCATCTACAGCGGCTGCCGGTAAGCCTGACCGCGGCGCCTCCCCCGGAGGCGCCGCCGTCCTTCCGATAGAATGCCCCGGCCATGACGGCCGATCTCGGAACGCAGCTTCCGCTGTGGAGCGCCATTCCCTTCGCGGGCATCCTGCTCTCGATCGCGCTCTTCCCCCTGCTCGCTCCGCAGTTCTGGCATCACCACTACCCCAAGGTCTCCCTGGCCTGGGGCGTGCTGCTGACCGTCCCTTTCGTGCTGGCGTACCGGGGGGAGGCGACGCACGAGATCCTGCACGTGGCTCTCGCGGATTACCTGCCGTTCCTGATCCTGCTCGGCACCCTGTTCACGATCGGCGGCGGCATCTACGTCCGCGGATCGTTCCGCGGCACTCCCGTCGTGAACACGTCGATGCTGGCGGCGGGGACGTTCCTGGCCTCCTGGATCGGCACGACCGGAGCGGCCATGGTCCTGATCCGGCCGCTGCTGCGCGCCAACGCCCACCGGCGATCGAAGACGCACACGGTCGTCTTCTTCATGTTCCTGGTGGCCAACATCGGCGGCTCCCTCACCCCGCTCGGCGATCCGCCTCTCTTCCTCGGCTTCCTGCGCGGCGTGCCGTTCTTCTGGACGTTCAACCTGGGGTTGGAGATGACCGTCGTGGCCAGCCTGGTGCTCGCCATCTACTTCGGCGTGGATTCGCTGCTCTGGCGCCGGGAGGAGCCGCGGGTGCGCGCCTGGCGGCCGGAGACCCGCGAGCGCTTGGGCGTCGAGGGCGCGCACAACCTCCTCTTCCTGCTGGGAGTGGTGGTGGCGGTGATCGTCTCGGGCGTCTGGCATCCCGGCGAGGTGACGGTCCTGGGGATCCACATCGGGATCCAGAACCTGGTGCGCGACGCGGTCATGGTGGCGCTGCTGCTGGGCTCCTGGTTCACGACGAGCCGGGCGACGCACGCGAAGAACGGCTACACCTGGGGACCGATCCAGGAGGTGGCCATCCTGTTCGCGGCCATCTTCGCCACGATCATCCCGGTGCTCGCCATGCTCCGGGCCGGAGAGGCGGGAGCCATGGCCGGGCTGATCCGCGCCGTCAAGACGCCGGCCCAGTTCTTCTGGGCCACGGGAGCGCTCTCCTCGTTCCTGGACAATGCGCCGACCTACCTGACCTTCCTGACCACGGCCCTGGGCCGTCTCTACCCGGGCGTGCCGGAGCGGCAGGCGATCCACCTCCTCATCGCGGAGCACGACCACTTCCTGATGGCGATCTCGACCGGCGCCGTGTTCATGGGCGCCAACACGTACATCGGCAACGCGCCCAACTTCATGGTCAAGTCGATCGCCGAGGAGGCCGGCGTCGAGATGCCCTCGTTCTTCGGCTACATCCTGCGCTATGTGGTCCCGTTCCTGCTTCCGGTGTATCTCATGGCGACCTGGCTGTTCTTCTAGGAGTCTCCCATGCGCTGGTACGAGCTGCTCATCGAAGGACCGGAGGACGCGCTGGAGTCCCTGCTCGACGAGCATCCCGGGGACGCAATCCGAGGCTCGGAGCTGCGGCTCGCCTCCGAGTCGTTCACGGACCGCGTCCTGGAGTTCCTGCACGCCCGGACCCACCACGTGATCTTCGCCTCGGAGGTCCACGCCCGGGAGCTCGTCCGGACCCTGCAGGGCAAGCTCCGGCTGGAGAGCCTGCGGGAGGTCGTGGAGGGGCGCTTCGGGTTCAAGGCCGAGGCGTACAACCCGGAGATCGGAGCGAAGATCCACGACGCTCTCAACACCGACCTGCCGGACGGGATCCTGTGCGTCGACCTGGAGAAGGAGGAGCGGCACCCGGAGAACAAGGGCGTCGAGCTCTTCGCTCCGGCCCACGACTACGTCTACAAGGCGCGCGGCACGATCGTGGGCACGCCGCCGGGCATCCTGGAGATGAACCGCCGGCTCGTCCGGCTCGACTTCGTCCACGAGGAGCCGCTCGAGCTGGCCTGCCGCCCGGCTAGCCTGCCCACTCTCGAGGCTTGAGGAACTCCTCGTACAGCCGCGCCTCGGGAGTGCCGGGCTCGGGATGCCAGTTGTAGCGCCAGCGCACCAGCGGCGGCAGGGACATGAGGATCGATTCGGTCCGCCCCCCGGACTGGAGCCCGAAGAGCGTGCCGCGGTCCCAGACCAGGTTGAACTCGACGTAGCGCCCCCGCCGGTAGAGCTGGAAATCGCGCTCGCGCTCGCCCCAGGGCATGTCCCGCCGGCGCCGGACGATCGGGAGGTAGGCGGAGAGGAAGTGGTCGCCCACCCGGCGCAGGAGCTCGAAGCAGCGCTCGAACCCCCACTCGTTCAAGTCGTCGAAGAAGATCCCGCCGATCCCCCGCGGCTCGTTGCGGTGGCGAAGGAAGAAATACTCGTCGCACCAGCGCTTGAGCCGCGGATAGACCTCCGGCCCGAACGGCTCGCAGGCCTCCTTCGCCACCGTGTGCCAGTGGACGGCGTCCTCCTCGAAGCCATAGTAGGGAGTGAGGTCGAACCCGCCGCCGAACCACCAGACCGGCTCGTGCCCCGGCTTCTCCGCGAGAAAGAAGCGGATGTTCATGTGCGTCGTGGGGATGTAGGGATTCCGCGGGTGGAACACCAGCGAGACCCCGAGCGCCTCGAAGCTCCGTCCGGCCAGCTCGGGCCGCTGCGCCGTGGCCGAAGGGGGCAGCCCCGGCCCATGGACATGGGAAAATCCCACCCCGGCCTGCTCGAAGACCGTCCCCTCGGAAAGCACCCGGGACCGCCCGCCGCCGCCTTCGGGCCGCTCCCAGGATTCCTCCTGAAAACGGCCGGAGCCGTCCTCCGCCTCGATGGCCGAGCAGATGCGGTCCTGGAGGGAGAGGAGATAGCTCTTGACGGTGTCGGTGGAGGTCAACTCTCTTCGCCGAAGTAGAACTGATTGGCTGGAGAGTCTAGCGCGATCCGGAGCTTGTCGAGCAGGCCGGTGTAGCCGAGGAAGGTTGCGCCGTGCCAGTCACCGGAGACGAAAAAGGTCGCTTCGATGGTAAGAGACTCTCCTTCGTCCGCAAGAATCTCGACAGGTATCCGTATGAGCTGCCCCCGCAGCTCTCCCAGACGAGTCCCCAGCCGGGTCTGGTGCCCCGCGACATCGAAGAGACCCAACTTCCTTGCCGCTTCCAGCTCCAGGATCGAGTAGGCCGCCCCGGTATCTACCTGAGCCAGCAAACCTTTTTCCAGCGGAGGAAAGTTGACCTTGACGAAGACCTTCGCCGTAGGCTCCACGAAATCAGGGTGCCGGTCGAGAAACCTGGCCCTACCACTCGAGAAGCTGAGGACGATCACGAGCTAGAGGATGTGATGGAGGAGAGGCTCACGCTCGAACTTACGTCCGTCCAGCTTCGCGAGGAGCTTCTTTAGAGTGTCTTCGCACGCAACCAGGTTCTCTCCCGACACAGCCACCCACTTTCCCCGGTAGGTATCCCAATTGGCTCTGAACCAATTGAACTCGGGCGTCCGATCGAAATCCCTCTTGTCGACCCGCTTGAACCGCGGGGGCGAAAGGATCTCGCGGACGCCGGGATCTACGGTCGAGGCTCGATCTCCAGCATTCTCAAGGAGCTTCGTCGCCTCGTAGATCCTCCCCTCCTCCACCAAAGCCCGGATCTCCTCCTCCAGGCTTAGCGGCTCCGGCTTCTTCTCAGGAATGCTCATCGAAGTCTCGCGATCCTCCCGGACGACTTTTGTCGTCCCTGGAGAATCTTAGCCTACTCCGCC
>JBJMGZ010000216.1:0-12523 GCA_045807605.1 Thermoanaerobaculia bacterium
TTGCCCAGGAGGATCCGCTGGCCTTCCTCGCCCGCTTTCGGGACGGCGGCATCATCGACGAGGTACAGCGAGTGCCGCAGATCTTCTCCTATCTGCAGGGCCTGGTGGACGAGGATCCGCGGCCCGGCCGGTTCCTGCTCACCGGCTCCCAGAACCTGGCGCTGGTCAACGCCGTGACCCAGTCTCTCGCCGGCCGGACCACGCTGACCGAGCTGCTGCCGCTGTCGCTGGAGGAGGTCCGGCGCTTCCCGGATCCGCCCGGCGAGCTCGACACGCTGCTGTGGCAGGGCGGCTATCCGCGGATCTACGAGCGGAGCCTTCCGGCCCATGAGTGGCTGGCCGACTACACGGCCACGTACGTGGAGCGCGACGTCCGCCAGCTCGTGAACGTCGGCGACCTGCTGGTCTTCCAGACCTTCCTGCGGCTCTGCGCCAGCCGCACCGGCCAGATCCTCAACCTCGCGTCGCTGGCCAGCGACTGCGGCATCTCCCATCCCACGGCGCGCTCCTGGCTTTCGGTGCTGGAGGCGAGCTACATCGTCTTCCGCCTGCCGCCATATTTCGCGAACCTGGGCAAGCGGCTCATCAAGGCGCCGAAGCTCTACTTCTATGACACGGGCCTGGCGTCGAGCCTGCTGAACATCGAGAACCCGCGCCAGTTGGAGACCCACCCGTTGCGTGGCGCCCTCTTCGAGACCTGGGTGGTGGGCGAGATCGCCAAGGCCTACCTCCACCGCGGGCGCCGGCCGCGCCTCTCCTTCTATCGTGACCGCAGCGGCCTGGAGATCGATCTGGTCGTGGAGAAGGGGACCGATCTGGTCCTGGTGGAGGCCAAAGCCGGGCAGACTCCGTCGGGCCAGTTCCTCTCCGCCCTGGAGCGCTTCGCGGAGATCCTCGGCGAGAGGGAGGCCCCGCGCATCGCGGGCCGCATTGTGGTCTACGGTGGTGAGGAATCGCAGGAGCGCAGCCGGGGGAAGATCCTCTCCTGGCGGGAGCTCGATACGCAGGAATGGGCGGAGAGCGGAGGGTGAGGGCGCCTCAACATTCCCCTGGCACGTAGCACGGCAGCACGTAGCACGGCACGTAGCACGGGAGCAACTGGCGGCCCTCTGCTCCCAGGCTGCCGGCACCGCCCATCTGATCGTGGACGTCACCGGGTATTTCGAATGAAGGGGCTGGACTGAATCGCGTCGCGGAGCGGAGGGGCGTGCTAGGGTCGGGCGGCACCTGGCCCGCCTCGAGGAGAACAGCGATGCGACACGCGATTTTGGCGATGATCCTGGCAACGGCTCTCGTGACCGGAGAGCTCCATGCAGCGACTCCACCGGCGGATGTCGGACCGGGCCGCATCGCCTGGTTCGACATCACCACGACCAGCCTGCCGCGGTCCAAGGATTTCTACGGGAAGCTCTTCGATTGGCAATTCACCCCGGTCCAGGGCACGGATCAGGCGGCGGAGATCGTCGCGGGTGGCATGCCGATCGGGACACTGCGGGTTGCGGAAGGCCAGATCACCGCGTTCAACGGAGTGGTCTATGTCCAGGTGACCGACATCCAGGCGAGCTGCAAGAAGGCGAAGGAGCTGGGGGGAACGATCCCGCCCGGGTTCCCCTTCAACCTGCCGGACGGCATCGGAGCCATCGCCGTGGTCGTCGATCCAGCCGGCCACCCGATTGGCCTCTACTCGAGGACCCCGCTCGGCTCTGGACGTTGACGGCTGCCTCAGTAAACCTGTGCCTGGCTCTCACCGTTCCGCGGGGTGGCTCGATCCTACCCCAAAGGGTATTTGCCGAGACCGCGGAGCGGCGCACGATCCCGATCGGTTGAGCCTTCAACGGAACGGTCGGAAAGGCGGCGAAGCCATGGTCTGCCTCCTCCTGAATGTTCGCCTGGGCATGCGGTTGCTCGGCAAACAGCCGGGTTTCACCGCGGTCGTCGTAGCCACCTTCGCGCTGGGCATCGGTCTGACCGGCGCGATGTTCTGCCTGGTGCATGGCGCCTCGCGGGATCTGCCTTTTGAAGATCCCGGGCGGCTGATCCACCTCGGGCGCCAGATCCCTTCCCGCAACCTCCTCGGCCTGGAAGTGCCGCTCCACGACTTCCTCGATTGGCGCAGGCGGCAGACGAGCTTCCAGGGCCTTGCCGGCTTCGAGACCGCCAGCGCCGACCTGGCGAGCCCCGGCCAGCCTCCGGAGCGCTACCGGGCTGCCCTCCTGACCGCCAATGCGCTGGACCTGCTGCGCGTCACGCCGGCGCTCGGCCGCGCGTTCCTGCCGGGCGAGGATGCGGCGGACGCCGAGCCGGTGGCGCTCCTCGGCGACCGTCTCTGGCGCCATCGGTTTGCCGGCGATCCCGGGATTCTCGGCCGCTCCGTCCGCATCAACGGCGAGCCGGTGATCGTCGTCGGCGTCATGCCGAAGGGCTTCCGGTTCCCCATCGACGAGGACCTCTGGCTCCCCCTGCGCAGGGACCCCGATCGCATCGCGCGCGGCGAGGGAAAGCCCCTGGAGGTGTTCGGCCGTCTGCACAACGGCGTCTCCCTGCAGCAGGCGCGTCTCGATCTCGACGCGATCGCGGGACAGCTCGCGGCGGAGCATCCGGAGACCAATGCCGGGACCGGCGCCGTGCTCAAGCCGTATGTCGAGGAGTTCGTGCCGCGGCAGATTCGCGCCCTGCTGTGGACGATGCTGGGCGCGGTCTTCGGCGTGCTGCTCATCGCAGCCGTCAACGTCGCCAACCTGCTCCTCGCCCGCACGATGGTGCGCAGCAAGGAGATCGCCATCCGTCTGGCGCTGGGCGCGAGCCGGCGGCAGATCGCGGCGCAGCTGCTGACCGAGACCTTTCTGACGGCGTTCGCGGGCCTGCTGGGCGGACTGGCCATCGCGGCCCTCGGCGTCGAGGTGTTCCGCGGTCTCATCGCCGCGACCGATCCGCCTTTCTGGATCCAGTTCCGCATCGATCTGCCCGTCCTCCTCTTCATGGCCGGCCTGACCCTGGTGGCCGCACTGATTTCCGGGTGGGCGCCGGCCCTGCAAGCCTCGGGGCAGAAGCTCAACGCGGTGCTCAAGGAGGAGAGCCAGGGCGCTTCCGGGTTCCGCATGGGCCGGCTCGTGCGCGCGCTGGTGATCGGCGAGATCGCGGTCACTCTCGCTCTGCTGTCGGCCGCCGGTCTGATGATCCGCACGGTCGTCAACCTCAGATCGATCGACTACGGCTTCGCGCCCGGCGAGATCTTCACCGCCCGGGTCGATCTGCCCCTCCGGGACTATCCGGCTGGCGGTCAACGCCGGCTGTTCTTCGAGGAGCTGCGGGGCCGCCTGTCCGCGCTCCCAGGGGTCCGATCGGCGGCCCTCGTCAGCGCTCTGCCCGTCACCCGGGCCGGCCAGAACCGTTTCGCGGTCGAGGGCCGGGCCTACGTCCGGGACAGCGACCTCCCCGCCGCCCGGCAGGTGGTCGTCTCTTCCGGTTTTCTGGGGACCTTCAGCCTGCGGCCGCGAGAGGGGCGGGACTTCGGGCCGGAGGACCGGGAGAACAGCCCGCCGGTCGCCCTGGTGAACGAGGACCTCGCGGCGCGCTTCTTTCCCGGCGAGAGCCCGGTGGGCCGGCGCCTCCGGCTTGGCAGCGGACGCTGGGCCGAGGCGTGGCGGACGATCGTCGGGTTGGTCCCGAACCTGTCTCCGGCGGGGCCGGGCGATCCGCATCAGGAGGGGATCTATCTCCCCCTCGCGCAGAGCGATCCCTTCAGCATGAGCCTGGCGGTGCGGCCGGCGGGAGATGCCCTCGCGATCGCCGGCGCGGTGCGGCGGCAGGTGCAGAGCCTCGACCCGAACCTGCCGATCGGTCCCGTCGCCACTCTCGGCGAGGTCATCCGCCGCGGGACCTGGCACTACGGCGTGTTCGGCACTCTTTTCCTCGTCTTCGGCGGCACGGCGCTGCTGCTCGCGGCGGTGGGCCTCGCCGGCGTGATGTCCTTCTCGATCTCGCGGCGCTCCCGTGAGATCGGGATCCGCAGGGCGCTCGGGGCGCGCGCGGTGGACATCTGGTGGATGATCCTGCGCCAGGCCGGCTGGCAGGTCGGCGCGGGCCTCATCCTCGGCATGGGTCTGGCGCTGTTCCTGACCCGGGCCATCCGCTTCGTCCTCTTCCAGGCGGAGCCCTGGGACCCGTGGGTGCTCCTGGCCGTCATGGCGGTGCTGGTGACCACATGCCTCGCCGCCTGTCTCATCCCGGTCGGGCGCGCGGTGCGCATCGACCCTCTCGCGGCGTTGCGCCAGCCCTGAGCCGGATCATGAGCCGCGATCCTGGCACCGAGCTGCTGAACCTGGCGACGGAGCCCGACCTGCGGCTCGGCGCCGTCCTCGACCGCGCCCTCCAGACCATCGCGGTGGAGAGCGGCGCGGACGCCGCGGCCCTCCTGGTGTTCGATCCCGCCGAGATCCAGCCGACCTTGGTGGCCGCGGCGACCTGGGGCCTGGCCGAGACCGCCGCGGAGCTGTTCTTCCACCGCTCCCTCGGAGCTGCCGGCGGATGCCTGGAACAGGTCTGCGGCAGCGGCCTCCCGCAGGTGACGGCGGATCACCCGCGTGATTTCCGCGGACTGATGCTGTCAACACGCTGCCGGTCCTCCCTCTGGCTGCCTCTGCTCGAGCACCGCCGGGCCGTGGGCCTGCTGGTGCTCGAGGCGAGCCGTCCCGGCGTCTTCGCGGATGCGCGGGTGCGGAGCATCGGGCTCGCCGCTCACCAGGCGCTGCCGGGTCTCCAGCGGGCGCTGCTGCGGCACTGGCTCCTCCAGGCCGGGGCGCCCGTGGACGTCGTGGGCATGAGCCCCGCCTTTCTCGACCTGGAACGCCAGGTGAGGCTGGCCGGCACCTTCTCCGACGGCGCCGTGCTCGTCACCGGCGAGCGCGGCAGCGGCAAGGAGCTGGTCGCCTGGGCGATCCATGCCTGGAGCCGGCGGCGCAAGCGGCCCTTCGTGCCCCTCCTGGGAGCCGCGTGCGCGGAGACCCTCACCGCGGACGAGCTGTTCGGCCACGAGCGCCATGCCTTCACCGGCGCGGTGCAGGCGCGGATGGGGAAGTTCCAGGCCGCGGACGGCGGCACCCTGCTGCTCGACGAAGCCGGCGACCTGCCGCCGGCCGCCCAGGCCTCCTTCCTCCGTGTCCTGGAGCGCGGGGAGCTGCAACGCATCGGATGCGACAAGCCGCTGCGGGTGAACGTGAGAGTGATCGCGGCCACCAACCGAGATCTCACCGCGCTGATGGCCGACGGCAGGTTCCGGCACGATCTCTATGACCGCCTGAGCTTTTTCGAGGTCAAGGTCCCGCCGTTGCGCGAGCGTTCCGAGGACATCCCCTTGCTGGCGCGGCACTTCATGCGCTCGACCTGCTCGCAGACGTGGCGCCACTCGGTGCTGGAGAGGGAAGGGATCTGCGGCGCGTGCGCGGGCCCGCAGTCCGCCTACTGCGCGACCCCGGACTTCTTCAACGCTCTCCTGGCGTATCGCTGGCCGGGCAACGTCCGGGAGCTGCGCCAGGTGGTGACGCGCCTGGTCGGGACCGTTGCGGACGAGGTGCTGGACCTCCGGCATCTTCCCGACGCGGTGCGGAACGCCTTTTGCGCGCCGGCCCCGGCGAGCGAGCCGTCCTGGAACCTGGACACGGCGATCCGCCGGCACATCGAGGCGGCCCTTCAGCACACCGGCGCCAACCAGAGCGAGGCGGCACGCCTCCTCGGCCTGCCGCTGTCGACCCTGCGCAGCAAGATCCTGCGGCTGGGCATCGTCCCTCCACCTCATCTCTGAGCCGGACCTGCGGCCGGCCGCAAGGTCCCGCGGCGGCTTGCGGCCCGGCGCAGGCTCCGGTGCCCGGCAGGTTCCCGCCGGAGCCGACAATACCCCTGCCTGCATGAGCTTTTCTCTCCGGCCGATCACCGGCCCCGCCTGGCACCGGCCCTGCGAAGGGTAAGGGCAGGCCGTCATTCATCCGTCTGATTGGCGAGGACCGGACACCGAGCGCAAGGAGGAGACATGCTTCGCACCAGCAGCTACACGATCTATGTCGACCTGCCCGAAGAGATGGACGAGGTTCTCCTCCTCCAAGGTTATACCGGCGCCTACGACAGGGTCTCGCGTCCGGTGGCGCGCTACCTGCGCTCCTTGAGCGGCCGGCGGGCGCCCGATGCGGAGAACGGGGAGGAATGGCGGCCCCGCGATGAAACCCTCGCGGCCCTCGAGCGCCGTGGTTATCTCACCGCGAAGACCCACGAGGAAGAGGAGGCCGTGCTCGGCAGGATCGCCGGGGCGCTCTACGAGCGCGACCGCCGCTACCAGCCCGGCTACGTCTTCATGCCCACCTACGACTGCAATCTGCGCTGTCCGTACTGCTTCCAGAGCCACATGCGCAGCGACCCGGCCCTCGGGCATCTCATCCGTACGATGTCGCCGGAAGTGGTGGACCGGATCTTCGCCGCGATCCCCGCGATCGAAGAGCGGCACGGCCTCGATCCGAACGGCACGCGGGACCGCGGCTTCCTGTTCTTCGGCGGCGAGCCGCTGCTGGCGGCGAGCCGTCCCATCGTCGAGTACATCCTTCAGAAGGCCCGGGCGCTGGACAGGCCCAAGTTCTCGGCCATCAGCAACGCCACGCAGCTCGAGGCCTACCGGGACCTGCTGGGTCCGGGGAAGATCGAGAGCATCCAGATCACTCTCGACGGCCCCCCCCGCGAGCATGACCGCAAGCGGATCGACGTCCACGGCGCCGGTTCGTTCGAGAAGATCGCCGGCAACATCACCATGGCCCTCGATCTCGGGACGCGGATCTCGGTGCGCACGAACATCGACCGCGCGAATATCGATTTCCTGCCGCAGCTCGACGAGGAGATCGCCGCCCGCGGCTGGAAGTCCTACTCGAACTTCACACCCTACGTCTCTCCCATCCATGCCGCCGGCGGCGGCATGGAGCTGATGGACTCCTGGGTGCTCAAGAAGCAGCTCGGGGAGCTCCAGCGCGAGCACCCGGAAATGCGGCGGATCGGCCACCTCGACGACAGCCTCCGCGGCCGCCTGCGCAAGGTTTTCGAAGAGAGGAAGAATCCGACGTCGGGATTCAAGGCCAGCTTCTGCGGGGCGCACTCGACGATGTACATCTTCGACGCGTTCGCGGACGTCTACGCCTGCTGGGAGCAGACGGGTGACCGCAACCTCCGCATCGGCAGCGTCGCCGAGGGCGGCGAGCTGCGCTTCGAAGACGAACGCAACGAGGCGTGGCGCAGCCGCACCATCCTGAAGAATCCGGTCTGCCGCCGCTGCCGTTACGCCTTCTACTGCGGCGGCGGCTGCGCCAACCTGGCCCAGGGCCGCACCGGAGATCTCAACACCTCCTTCTGCGACGGGTTCGCGAACCGTTTTCGCGCCACCGCCGCCAAGGTCTACCTCGACTTCCTCGCTGGCAGGAAGTCAGAAGCGATACCGGAACCGGCATGCGACCGGTAGGGATCACTCAACCAGCGCGAAAGGAGCAACTGATGAACCTCAAGATCGAGTTAGGAGCCTTCGAAATCGAGAGCCTCAACATCGAGGATCTCAATGTCGAAGAGCTGGAGAGGCGGCTCGAGCTGAGCTCGGCCGTGCCGGATCCCATGGGGTGGAACTGCGACTGTGACAACTACACCTGTACCCCGAACTGCGGCTGCAACAACTACACCTGCACGGAGAACACCTGCAACTATCTGTGCACGGTCGATTGCAGCGGCGACTGCAGCGCGAACGTCTGCGTGACGAACGGTTGCCCGACGAACACCTGCCTCCAGGTCGAACCACCCGTTTGAACCTGAGGAGATCCGGGGCGGGGCCACTGCGCAACGCCCCGGATCTCGCTGGTTGAATAGGAGCTGCATCATGACCACCGTTTCGGGCCGCGCAGGAGCCGGAATCCCTGCCGGGGATCTGTTCCCTCCGGAGGTCGAGAGAGCGACCACCGCCGCCGCCACCGCGCTTCAGCGCCTCCAGGAGCGCTGGCCTCGCGTGGTCGAGCTGAGCATCGCCAGCCAGCCTTCGATCTATCACAGCTATCCCTACATCTTCCTCGGGGCCTTCCCCACCCTCGCAGGCAGCGGCTTGGAGCCCTTGTGCCTGGCGGCCAGCCTGTTCGCGGACTCGCTTTTTGTCGCCGACGACGTCATGGACGAGGATCCCAGCGACCGGGACACCACGACGAACCTCGTGCGCCTCCAGGCCATGCAGTTCGAGGGCTATCGGATCCTCCACGGTCTGTTCCCGCCGCAGGCCCCATTCTGGGACCGGTTCCGGGATTACCTGGCGCTCTATGCCCAGGCCTGCATCGATGAAAAACGCTTCGCCTTGCCGGCCGCGGACTGGAGCGAGCTGTCTCAGGAGCTGGCCCTGCGCATCGCCAAGGGGAAGAGCAGCCTCGCGAAGTTCGTCGTGGCCGGTCTCGTGGAGCTGGCGGGCGACGACGCTCCCCTGGAGCCGCTGACCCGCGCCCTGGACCGCTACTACATCGCCCGCCAGATGCTGGACGACCTCTCCGACTGGCGCCAGGACCTGGCGCGGGGCTTTCCGTCGCTGCTCCTGACCCGGGTGGCCGCGGCCGAGTTTGCCGGCGAGAGCAAGGAGGAGCTCGCCCGCCAGCCGGAGCGCACCGGCCGCGCCATCTATCTCGGCGGGCACGCCCGGTACACCGTGCTGCTCGCCCTGCACGCCCTCGCCGAAGCCGGGGAGCTCGTTGCGCCCTTCCCGGACCTCCTCTGGTGCCGGGTCACGGCGAAGCTGCGGGGCCGCTGCGAGACCCTGCTCGCCGAGCTCGAGCGGATCGCGGCGGCCGGCGGCGAGCGCCGGAGCGCTCCGCAGCGGGTCGAGCTCAGCCTGCCCGCTCCCGACGATGCCTGGCAGGAGATGGCCTGGGGGGCCCTGGGCTTCCTCCTGCGGCGCTGGCAGGCAGATCCTCCCGGCGAGGCGCGCTCGCGGCATGCCGCCCAGGGGGGTGGCTTGCTGGTTCGCGCCCAGGTGGCCGGCGCTCTCTGCGATGCGGACGAGGAGTTGGAAGGCCAGCTCCGTCCGCTGATCGAGGGCCAGGCGAAGGTTCTGCTCGAGCACCGTCTCCGCTCCAGGCTCGGCGGATGGAGCTGGTCGGCGGTCTCCCCCGGCCTCCCCGCCGACGCCGACCACCTGGGAACGATCCTGGGGCTGCTGGCCCGCCTCGGCTGGCGTTCGGCTGCCGAAGAGCACTGCGAGCCTGCGCTGGCGGTCCTGCTCGAGCGGCAGGGGCCCGATGGAGCGCTCCCCACCTGGATCGGCGGTGACGACGATCCGCCGGGCGGCGGCCCGGACGAGGCCGTGGTGGCCCGTCTCCTGACCGCGCTCGACCTTTACGACCGCGAGCGTTTCTCGCACGTCGTGGATCGCGGCACCGCCTGGATCGAGGCCCGCCAAGGGAGCGACGGGAGCTGGACGAGCCCGGGGGTGAAGGGACCGTATCTGCCGGCCGCCGCCGGCGTCGAGCTGCTGGCCGCCGTCCGCCCCGGCTCGCCGTCCCTCGGCCGGGCCGCGGCCTTCCTGCGCGGGAGCCAGGGGAAGGACGGCGGCTGGGGAATCGAGGCGGGGCAGAGCGACGCCGTGAGCACCGCCCTCGCCCTGCTCGCTCTCGCTCGCCTGCAGCCTCTTGCCGGCGAGGAGAAGGACGCCCGGCGTGCCCGCCACGGACTGGGCTTCCTCCTGGCCACCGTCTCCTTCGAAGCCGTGCCGCCCTCCGCGGGCGGCACCCTCACCGCGGCCTTCCTGCTGCAGGCCGCGATCGCCTGGCACCGTTTGGAAAAGGTGAACCCATGAGCGCGAGCTCGAACGAAACCCCTGCGCCCTCTGACCCGCTCTGCGGCTGGCAGGGGCTGGACGAACCGGCCCTCGTCGACACCTGCGAGCGCGGTCCGGTCTTCCTGCTGACCGGCAGGAACGGCAGCCGGCTGCGGCTTTCGGAGAGCGCCCATCAGCTTCTTCGCCTCAGAAACGCCGGTCACACCTCGGAAGCCATCGCCGAGGCCCTCGGCCGGAAGGGAACGGCCGTCACTGCCGCGGAGCTCGAGACCCGGTACCAGACGCTTCTCGAACGCATCGGGACGATCGAAAGCGGGGCGAGCGACAATCCCATGGGCTTCTGGTTCCGCATCCCGCTGCTGCCCGAGGCGCTGGTGGCGCGCCTCGTCGCTCCTCTCCGGGTCGCCTTCAGACCGGCCGTGGCGGCTCTGCTGCTGGCCTTCACCTTCGCCGGCGGCGCCTGGCTGGCGCTCGTGCGCCCATCCGCGCATTGGAGCCCCTCCTCGTTCTGGCTCGGGTATGTCCTGCTCCTGATCTCGGTGCTGATCCACGAACTGGGCCATGCCAGCGCCTGTGCCGCCTTCGGCGTGCGGCCGAGCGACATCGGGGCCACCCTGTACGTGATCTATCCGGCCCTCTACAGCGACGTGAGCGGCGCCTGGCAGCTCCCGCGCCGGCAGCGGGTCGTGGTCGATCTCGGCGGGCTCTATTTCCAATTCGTGATCGGCGGCGTCTACGCGGCCGCCTACGCCCTCACCGGCTGGATACCGTTCCTGGCGGCGGTCCTGATGATCGTGGGCAGCAGCGTCTTCGCTCTCAACCCGATCTTCAAGTTCGACGGCTACTGGATGGTGGCGGACGCCCTGGGGGTGACAAACCTGAGCCGCCAGCCCTCCCGCATCCTGGGCCACTTCTTCAAGCGCCTGCGGGGCAGGCCCACGGAGCCTCTCCCCTGGTCGGCCAGGATGACCGCGACCCTGGCCTTCTATTCGGTCCTGAGCTTTGCCGTCTGGGGATGGTTCCTTTCGCGGCTCGGTCCGCGCATCTGGTCGATCGTGAAGAACCTGCCGCCCCAGATCGCGGGCTTCGCCAGCGGCTCGCCGGATGTGCAGCTTTCCTCGCTGCTCATGTCGGTCTTCATGGCGGTCCTGACCCTGTTCATCAGTTGGCGGATGATCCGCTCGCTGCTCCTCCGGCCTCTGCTGTCGGCCATCCAGCGGTTGCGGCAGCGGTGGGGCTCGGGGCGGATGCTCCCAAGGGAGGTTTCATGAACGATTCGAGAATCGATTCCGCCGTATCCCGGGCCGTCGGCTTTCTGGAAAGCCGGCAGCTTCCCCACGGAGAGCTCCGCACCTTGCGCGCGCAGGACCGCACCCTGGCCGACGATCCGGTCTTCGAGAGCTCTCCCTACGGCACCACGTACGTGATCTATTCGCTGGGCTTCGCGGACGATCCGCGGATCGCCGGTCTCACCGGGCGGGCGCTGGATTTCCTCGCCGAGGAGATGGAGCCTCCGGGGCTCTGGAGGTATTACTCCTCCCGCAGTGCCGCGACCCTGCCGCCGGATCTCGACGACACCGCCTGCGCCGCCTTCGCGCTGCGGCACAGCCACGACGAGATCCAACTGGGCCTCCACCTGCGGGTGATCCTGGCGAACCGCGATCCGGAAGGCAGGTTCCTGACCTTCCTGACGGACGGAAACAACAACGTCGACGCGGTGGTCAACGCCAACCTCCTGTGTTACCTGGGCGAGCGGGAGGAGACCCGGGCAGCCTGCGAGTTCCTCTGTGACACGGTGTCGCGCAGCCAGGAAGAGAAGGCCTCGCTCTACGGCGTCGACGACCTGTCGTTCTACTACGTCCTGTCCCGGGCCTTCTCCCAGGGCGTGAAGAGCCTGGGCGCCTGCCGCGGTCAGATCGTCCGCCGCATCGCGGCCCGGCAAAGGGACGACGGCTCGTTCGGCGACGAGCTGGCCACGGCCCTGGCGGTCGCCAGCTTCCTCAACTTCGGCGATGAAGAGCCCGCGGCGGTGGCCCGCGCGGTCCGCTCCCTCCTGGACAGCCAGGGGGAGGACGGCTCCTGGCCCCGGTCGACGTTCTATGTCGACTTCTCCGGCGGCTTCTATGGCTCCGAGGAGCTCACCACCGCCTTCGCCGTCGAGTCCCTGGCGCGCGCGGTAACCTCATGCCTGCCGCGCTAGGGAACCGAGGCCTCGATCTCCACCGTCAGGTCGTTCTGGCCGGCGAAGCCACCGTTTTCCCCAAAGACGACGAGCAGCGTCCATGTGACGAGATCTGCTCCCAGCCCCTCCTTGGCAGCTTGAATGGCCAGACGCAGAGCTACATTGATGTCTCCATTGTCCGCAGTGCCTGAGTATCGTGGCATTTCGCTTGACCGCCCTTTGCTTTGTTGTCGTCACTACGTTGAACGGATTTAAACCTGCCTTGGAATTTCTGTCAACGAGGCCTCGGCCTGTGCGCGGTCGACCTGCCGCTCGAAATCCAGCGCGAGCGCGGTTGCTTCCGGCAGGGAACCCGGCTCCGCCTCGTTGGCCAGGAAGGCTCTCTGTTCCCAGAACAGAGAACCAGAGAACAGGTGTCTGGCGAGTGTTGAAGGAGAACCTTAGTTCTCTCTGTTTCGCCGGCGCGGATGGCTCCTGGAGCGCTTTCCAGGTGGCCTTCTCTGCCGTGGGGAGCT
>JBJMGZ010000217.1:0-3173 GCA_045807605.1 Thermoanaerobaculia bacterium
TCGGGCGGCTTTCCCGGAGGAGACGCCCCACGGGGCGTCTCTACAGTGGGAAGACAGAGGGCCTCAATCGATGAACTTCCGGTGCCACTCCTCTAAAACCACCAACTGCCACAGCACCCGGTGGTGGTCCTGCTTCCCCTCCATGTGCTCGGCGACCATCCCGCGCACCACCTCGGGCCGGAAGTAGCCGCGTCCCAGGTGGCGGTCGCTGCCCAGGACCTCCGCCACGTAGGGGCGCATCTCGCCCTGGAACATGCGGGCGAGCGGCGTCGGGAACCCCATCTTGCCGCGGTGCAGGATCTCGTGCGGCAGGTGCTTCTCCATCGCCTTCTTGAGGATGTGCTTCGTGCTCCAGCCCTTGATCCGGTAGCGCGGCGGGATGCGCCCGCCGAGCTCCACCACCCGGTGGTCGAGGAACGGCACGCGCAGCTCCACTCCGCTCGCCATGGTCATCTTGTCGGCCTTGACCAGCAGGTCATCCGGCAGCCAGCTCTTGACGTCCAGGTACATCATCTGGAGCAGCGGATCGAGCCCCCTGGCCTTCTCGTAATAGGGCTGCACCAGGCCGGGCATGCCATGGCCGTTGAAAAGATTTCTGATCTCCGGCCGGTAGAGCGCCTCCTTGACCGGCATCTCGTAGAAGGAGACGCCGAGATAGCGCTCGGAGAGCGGCCGGTCGGAGAGCAGCGTGTACTTGTTCCACTTGCCGCCGAGGAGATTCAGCGCTGGATTGATCACGTTTTTGCGCAGCGTCGCCGGCAGCATCCGGTAGCGCTCCAGGGCCTGCATGTACTTGTAGATCGGATAGCCGCCGAAGACCTCGTCCGAGCCCTCGCCGGAGAGCACCACGGTGACGTCCTCGCGCGCCATCTTCGCCACGAAATAGAGGGAGGTCGCGGCCGACTCGGTGACCGGCTCGTCCATGTGCCAGACGAGCGACGGGATGAAGTCCTGGAACTCCTGCGGCGTCACGAAGACCTCGCGGTGCCGGGTCTGGAACTTCTCCGCGATCCTCCGGGCATAGCGGGTCTCGTCGTACTCGGGCCCGAAGTCGTAAGCCACCGTGAACGTGCGGATGTCGCGGATGCCCATCTCGTGCATCAGCGCCACGACCGCGCTCGAATCGATGCCGCCGGACAGGAACACGCCCAGCGGGACGTCGCTCCGGAGCTGGATCTTCACCGAATCGCGCAGCAGCTCGAGCGTCTGCGCCACGCACTCGTCCTCGGACAGGTGCTCGGGCTCGGGCCTGAGGTCCCAGTACTGGCGGAGGCGCAATCCATCCGGATCGATGGTCATGCACCATCCGGGCTGGAGCTTCTCGATCCCCTGGAAGAGCGTCTGCTCGGTGGGCACGTAGCCGACGCTCATGTAGGCGTCGAGCATGTCGAGGTTGACGCCGGGCCTGCGGTCCGACGTGGCGAGCAGCGCCTTGACCTCGGAGGCGAAGCGGATGCCGTCCGCGTCGAGCGTGTAGTAGAGCGGCTTGATGCCCAGCCGGTCGCGGGCGATGAACAGGGCCTGGCGGCGCTTGTCCCAGATGGCGAAGGCGAACATGCCGTTCAGCCGCTCCAGGCATCCTTCCCCCATCACATCCCACAGCCGGAGGATCACCTCCGTATCCGTCGTCGTCCGGAACGCATGGCCCTGGGCCTCCAGCTCGGCGCGCAGCTCGACGAAGTTGTAGACCTCGCCGTTGAAGACGATGCAGGACTGTCCATCCTCGCTCCACAGGGGATTGCGCCCGCGCGAGGACGTGTCCAGGATGGTCAGCCGCTTGTGGGCGAGCCCCAGGGGGCCCTCGTTGAAGTAGCCCTCGTCATCCGGCCCCCGATGGGCGAGGCACGCCCCCATGGTCCGGACCTCCCCCGGCTCCACCGGCCGCGCCGACCGGAAGCGGTAGATCCCCGCGATGCCACACATGCAGTCGTCTCCTTGCGGTCTGGGCAGGCTCTGCCCATGGCGGGAGGTGTTAGCAAGAATGGCGCCCGGGGCGAAAGGAAGGGGCGTGCCGTGTGGCACGCCCCCGGGCAAACCCCAATCGTGCTATCCACCTTGGAGGGAAAGTGGTACTCTCCCACCAATGGCGGAACCCCAACCCCGGAAAACCATGGGCCGCACCACGTTCCTAACGCTCGACCCGAAGGGGCGCACGACACTCCCTGAAGAGGTTCGTGCGGCGCTGGGCGTCGAGCCCGGCGACCTCATCCTGCTGGAGCGGACAGATAGGGGAACCTTCGAGCTGGTGCCCGCGGCGCTGGTACCCAAAGATCAGCTCTGGTTCCATCACCCGGAGATGCAGGCGCGAGTGGCGCAGGCGGAAAGGGACTTCACTGAAGGCCGATCAACCCGGACTCAGACCCCGGAGGAGGCTCAAGCTCTCCTCGATAGCTTGAAGCAACGCTCCGACCGATAGCATGGCGCGCAAGCAGACGTTCCTTACGGCCGCATGGTCGGAACAGTGGAAGGCCAGCTATGCGCAGCTCAGCACCGATCGACAGGCCGCCTGCGACAAAGCGGCTATCGCCCTGATCAAACGAGAGTCCTCGGGATCAGCCCGGGAAAAGGACCTCAAGGACACCAAGGACCTCAGGGACAACAAGACGGGCTGCCATCTCGTTGTCGTCCTTGAGGTCCTTGGTGTCCTTGGTGTCCTTCAGGAAACGACCGCCACCCTGTCGTCGGCCTTGGCCGGGGCATCGGCCAGCCGCTCGATCACCCCCAGAAGCTGCTCCCGGACGGTCTCGCGCGAGTAATCCGCAGCCAGGCGGCGGCGGCCGTTTTCGGCCAGGCGCTGGCGGGCGATGGGATCTTCGAGCAGCTCCTCGATCGCGTGCACCCACTCGATCGGATGCGTGCCCACGAGGCGGAAGTCCTCGCCCTGGCGGCCCGAGGTGCCGGCCACGGCCCAGGGGGTCGCCACCACCGGCACTCCCACGGACCAGGCCTCCAGCACCTTGATCGGCACGCCCGAGCCGCAGCGCATGGGAGCGAGGGAGAGCGTGGCCTGGGAGATGACCGAGCGCATGTCGCGCGGGGACTCGATGAGATGGACTCCCGCGCGGCGGATCTCGCGGCGGATCGCCGAGGCCGGCCGCTCCCCCGCCACCACCACCCGGACGTCCGGCCGCACCCGCCGGAGCGAGGGCCAGACCTCGCGCAGCCACCAGGTG
>JBJMGZ010000218.1:0-3613 GCA_045807605.1 Thermoanaerobaculia bacterium
CCTTCGGGACTTGGGGAACTATGGGACTCCTGACCTGGGGCTGAAGCCCCAGGCTTTATGCCTATGCCCCTTCGGGGCGTGAAGACGAGCGACGGGACTTTCGAAACACGCTCTTAGAGCGCCTATCAAAAGCTCGTTGTAGGGGCGGGGCTTGCCCCCGCCCGGGAGGGGGGCCTTGTTCAGGTGGGTGCGGACCGGGTAGTGAGCTTTACCCAGGGCGAACTGAGAATACTCTACAGCGCGAATGTTACGAACGACCTTGCGGAGTCGGGGAGGGAGGGCCTGGGGTCAGGATCGGTGCCGACCTCCTGACGTCGCCGCTGCTTGTTGACAGCTCGGACCCGGATAGTCACAATTCTGGTCACCATGGTGAGGCGGCAACCCTACTACCTGGTCAATGCGCCCGCGGTGCAGCAGCACCTGCGGACCATCGAGCGACGGCGGTGATCGTCACTCGCAACGGCAAGGCGGTCGCTGCATTGCTGGCCGTGCGGGATGACGAGGAGCTCGAACGTCTCGTGCTGGCTCACTCGGCCCACTTGCGGACCATCTTAGAGGCCGCGCGCCAGCAGATCCGTGAGGGATTGGGAATCGGCCACGAGGATTTCTGGAAAGAGATGGACAAGAAGAAGCCCGGCAAGGGGCGGAGCAAGAAGACGGCCTGACCGCCCCCTCCGGATTCTTCGGCTAGGCCTTGGCGCCGTGGGCCTTGAGCAGCTCGACCAGAGCATCCTGCTTGCCCGCCACGGCGTGGCGGATCAGCGGGATGCGGTGCGGACCGGCGAGGTCCACGACCTTCGGATCGTCCGCGAGGAAGGCCTTCACAATCTCGATCTTGCCCAGCATGGTGGCGCAGAAGACGTCCATGCGGGCGCCCCTCGAGAGCAGGTGCTCGGCGATGGCGCGGTTGCCCATGTGGGAGGCGCCGCCGAGGCCGGTCTCCCAGTCGCCTCCACCCCAGTCCCAGGTGGCGTTGACCAGGGCGGGCTGGGCTTCCAGCATCTTCGTGGTCTTCTCCAGGTCGCCGTGGGCCACCCTCACGAACTCCTGCACCAGGTCCAGGTCCAGGCGGGGGCCGCGGTCGGGGATGGTCTGTGCGAACAGGGGACGGACGGCGCCGACGGCAATACCGGCTCCGGTGAGGGCTCCGGCTTTCAGGACGAGTCTCCGGTTCATGGCGTCTCTCCTTTCAGCGCCATCCTAGGGCAGCCCGCTCCCGCTCCGCCTCTGCCGCTGGGGGGAGGCGGCGGGCTATGTCTTCCGGCCTATGCGCGGGATGCCAGGGGACCGGTATCATCCGGGCATGTTCTTGCGTTGGGGCGGTCTGGCCGCCTGGCTGATGGTCGGAGTGCCGGTGATGACCTACCCGCACGAGAGCCCGGCGGTCCTCCTCGGCTGGACCTTCGCATACCTTCTCTTCGGCGCGGTCTTCTGGGTGACGTCGGGCAGCCGGCAGGGGAACCTGGGGCTGCTCGGCCTGGAGGCAGCGTGCGTCATGGCGCTGGTGCTCACGCTCTGCGACGGCTTCGAGGGGGCGCTCCTGGTGCTCGTGGCCATGCAGCTCGGCTCGCGGGTGGAGCGCCGCACCGGGCTCCTCTGGATCGCCGTCCAGACCGTCCTGCTCTGCGCGGCGGTCACGATCCACTGGTCGCTCCGGCCGGCGCTGATGCTCGCGCCGCCCTATCTGGGCTTCCAGATCCTGGCCTTCCTCGCGTTCGAGGCGCTGGAGCGCGAAGCCCGCATCAACGCCGAGCTGCGCTCGACGCGCGAGCTGCTCGCCCACGGCAGCCGCATGGCCGAGAGGCTCCGCATCGCGGGGGAGCTGCACGACGCGCTCGGGCATCACCTGGTGGCCCTGAGCCTCAACCTCGAAGTGGCGGCGCAGCAGTCGGAGGGGGAGACGCGGGAGCAGGTCCGCATCGCGCAGTCGCTCGCCCGACTGATGCTCACCGACGTGAGCGAGATCGTGGACACCCTCCGCCGGGAGGAGGCGTTCGACCTGCGGCGCGCTTTGGCCTCCATGGCCGCGGAGATTCCCCGCCCCCGGGTCCACCTGGTCATTCCGGACGGCCTTGCAGTGGAAGACGCCGGGCTCGCTCATCTCCTCCTGCGCTGCTGCCAGGAGATCGCGACGAACGCAGCCAAGCACGCGCAGGCCGAGAACCTCTGGCTGGAGCTGGTGCGGGAGGGCGATGCGGTGGGAGTCAGAGCGCGCGACGACGGCCGCGGCTCCGAGCGGGTGGAGGACGGCCGCGGCCTGGCCGGCATGCGTCAAAGGCTGGAGCAGGCAGGCGGCCGTCTGGAAATTGCGACCGGGCCGGGCCGGGGCTTCGCGGTGGCGGCGCTCGTGCCGCTCCGGAGAGCCGTGTGAGCCTGCGGGTCTGCCTGGTGGAGGACGAGACCCTGGTGCGCCACGGCATCCGCAAGCTCCTGGAGCTGGGCGGCCGGGTCGAGGTGGTCGCGGAGGCCCGGGACGGCGAGGAGGCGCTCGCGCAGATCGAGCAGGCGCGGCCCGACGTGGTGCTGCTCGACGTGCGGCTGCCCCGGCTGGACGGCATCGGCGTCCTGCGCGCCCTGCGCGAGAAGCCCGGCGCGCCGCCCTGCCTGGTGCTGACCACGTTCGACGACCGCGAGGTGACGCTCGCGGCGATCCGCGAGGGCGCGCGGGGCTTCCTGCGCAAGGACGTCTCGCTCGACCAGCTCCTCGAAGCGATCGAGACCCTCGCCGCCGGCGGGACCTATCTTCAGCCGGCGGTGACCGAGTCGCTCCTGCGCGGGCTCGACGGCGCGCGCCGCTCGCTGCCCGTCCCGGGCCTCTCGCCGGTCGAGCCGCTGACCCCCCGCGAGGCCGAGGTCCTTGGGCTGATGGCCGCGGCCTACACGAACCGCGAGATCGCGAAGGCCCTGGGCACGGCCGAGGGCACGGTGAAGATCCACGTTTCCAACATCCTGTCCAAGCTCGGCGCCCGGGACCGCACGCAGGCCGTGCTGAGCGCCCTGGAGCTCGGGCTCCTCTAGGAGAGATCCATGCTGAACCAGATCGGGCAGATCGCTCTCAACGCGCACGACGTGTCCCGGGCCACCGCCTTCTACCGCGACGTGCTCGGGATGCGCTTCCTCTTCGAGTTTCCCCCGAAGCTGGCTTTCTTCGACTGCGGCGGCATCCGTCTCATGATCTCGCTGCCCGAGGACGGGTTCGACCATCCCGGCTCGATCCTCTACTACAAGGTGGACGACATCCAGGCGGCTTACGAAGAGATCCAGGGCAAGGGGGCCGAGTTTCTCGGTCCACCCCACCTGGTGGCGAAGATGCCCGATCACGAGCTGTGGATGGCGTTCCTCAAGGACACGGAGGGGAACACGCTGGCGCTCATGAGCGAGGTCCGGTAAGGGGGAGTGCCCGACGGTGCCAGCCGCAGGCCCGCCGCGCCTGGGGTTTCAACCCATACCGTTACACACATCTTGGCCTTGAGCAGTAAGCCCCGACAGGGGCGACGGCATGTAGCCCCGGGCTTCAGCCCGGGGTTGGGGGCACAAAAACAACCCTAAGCCCCGCAGGGGCGACGGCATGGGCCAGGGGCGTAAGCCCCGCAGCGGGGCGGGGGGCTCCGGC
>JBJMGZ010000219.1:0-2742 GCA_045807605.1 Thermoanaerobaculia bacterium
GTGGATCACGTCGAGGCCGGGCTTCTCCTGCTTCAACCGCTCCACCGAGTTGCGCTTGCGGACGAGCTCCCAGGTGATCTCGGACTCGGGGACTCCTCGAACGATAGCCATTGAAAAGACAACCTCCCATGGACCTCGCAAAGCGGGGCCGCGAAAACCTCAGGACTGGATGGATTGTCGAAGGGAGGCGGATGCAGGCGGGCCGGACGGCCCTCCACACCCGCTAGCTACAGGTGCAATAGGCTAGTGGGTAGGCGACTGCGCCGGGCGGGGTGAGGGTCATCCCATGCATTAGTGACTATCTTAGTCGTCTTTGCCTCGGCTGTCCAGCCCTATCCATGGCACACCGATCGCATCTGCTCTGAAGCGCCGGGCCCCGCTTCCGGGGACCCGCGGACGAGAGGACGGTCTATGCGGCCACGAGCAGGCAAACCCTACGAGCCCGAGGTCAATTACTGGCTGCTCGCCACCGAGCCGGGAGAGTACGGCTACGATGATCTGGAGCGGGATGCGAGCACAGTCTGGAACGGGGTCACCGACTACCTGGCCCTCAAAAACCTGCGCGACATCGACCAGGGCGACATGGCTCTCATCCTCCACAAAGGCGACGAGCCCACGATCGTCGGGATCGGCCGGGTGATCTCCGACACCTACCCGGACCCCGACCAGGGCGATCCCACCATTTACGTGTTCGACCTGGAGCCGGTCGAGCGGCTCGAGCATTCCATCCCGCTGTCCGCCCTCCAGGACGATCCGGACTTCCGGGATTGGGAGCTGATCGCGAACCCGGACCTGGAGGTGGCCGAGATCCCCGCTCCCCTCTGGAACCGGCTGATCGAGATGAGCCGCGCAGGCCTCGCGCAGGTCGCGAGGGAGCGCGCTTGAGAAAGACCGCAAGCGCCGTCCTGCTCGCCCTGACTTTCGTCACTGCCACCGCGGAGGCCCAGCAGGAGAGAGCGAGGCGGGCGTCGAGCTCGCGGTAACCGCCCACGAGCTGCAGAACGTGAAGCTGGTCTTCCGCTGGATGTTCTGATCACACGGGGTGGGGCGGCGGCGTGGGCGGCAGGAAGCCGGGCGGAAGCGGGCGTTGCGGCTCCGGCTTGTCCAGAGAGCCGTCCCGGACGGCGGCGCGCACGGCGAGGTCCAGGACCTTCCCTCCTTCCAGCAGCTCCGTGTGCCGGGGCTCGACCAGGAAGACCAGCACCAGCTCGGCCAAACCCGGTTCCTCCTTTGCGATCCGCTCGCGCAGCTCGGGGGGCAGGTCTTCCAGCGCGTACACCCAGGACTCCAGGACGACGTCGCGCGTCTGGATGGAGGGCCGGCCTCCGGGACGGCCGGGCTCCCAGGCCGGCGCGCGCTTCTGGCTGTAGCGCAGGACCGGCGGCGGACCCAGCAGGATCAGGGCGCGCCCGCGGTCGGTGAGGCTGCCGCGCATGCCGCCGTCCGAGTAGAGCCGGTCGGCCGCCTCCACCCGCTGGTAGAAGGTCTTCGCGGTCTCGTTGCCCGGCTGGTCCGGATCGGGGTCGCGGCGGCGCCAGAAGGTCTCCAGCCAGTCGACCGCCTCCCGGTTGGTGCGCATGCGCTGCACCTGGCGCAGCTCCTCGGGAAGCATCAGCCAGCGGGTCGGGCCGTCGGCCAGCCCGGCGGCGGTGGAGGTCCGGCCCGTGGACTGGCAGGCCAGGGCCAGGCACGACAGAAGCGGCAGGAGGGCGGCCCGGAGCCGCAGGCACCTGCGATCGCTTCGCGCCATGAGCTCAGTTGACGTCGGAGTCACCCGCCGGCTCCGGCGCCTCCCGAATCGTCCCGAAGGCCTTCTCGTACTGGTCCAGGTTCGCGGCCAGGGCGCGGATGATCCGCTTCAGATGACCCGGGCTGGTCACGACGCGCGCCGTGACCACGCCCTGGGGAGGCAGCAGGTTGATGAAATCGAGGACGAACTCCTCGCGGGTATGGCTGATCCGCAGAAGGTTCGAGTACCGTCCCTTCAGCTCGTCGTCGCTGATCTTGACCTCGAGCCCTTTCGGGGTCTCCTGCACGGCAGATCTCCTTGTCGGTGTTTCCCGATGCTACTTCATTGGCGCAGACTCCGGCGCAGGTAAATGGCCAGGTCTCCCACGTTGGTCCCGGTGACGCCGGTCCGCAGGAGCGCCCCCGGGGCTTTCTCCAGGGCCGGCAGCGAGTCGTGGCGGGCCAGGGCCGCGTCGGGATCGATGCCGGCGCGCCGGATCGTCTCCCAGGTGCCGCCATCCACGGCCGCGCCCGCGGTGCCGGTGGTCCCGTCCTCGCCATCCGTGGCCAGGGCCAGGACCACCTCTTCCTGCCCGGGCGGACCGGACGCCAGCTCCCGGGCCGCGGCCAGGGCGAGCTCGCCGTTGCGCCCTCCCCGGCCGTCGCCGTTGCGGACCGTGACCGTGGTCTCTCCGCCGAGGATGGCCGCCACCGCCGGACCCTCCAGCGCGCGGCCCCGGGCCACGAGGTCGCGGGCGGCCCGCGCGGCCTCGCCGGTCAGCTCCCCTTCGGCGACGGAGAAGCCCTGCCTGCGCGCTCCGGCGGCGGCGACCGCGGTAGCCAGCCGGACGTTGCCGATCACCACGCTCTCGACCCGGGCGAGCGCCGGGTCCCCGGGCTTGAGCGTCTCCGGCAGCTCGCCGCGGGAGCCCGCCTCCAGCCAGGAGCGCACGGTCGCGGGCAGCTCGGAGGCCCGCGGACCCGCCAGGCTGATCGCCGCCAGGGCGCCGGCGA
>JBJMGZ010000220.1:0-4858 GCA_045807605.1 Thermoanaerobaculia bacterium
CCAGATTACGAGGCCCGGGACCCGGTGTCCATCCTCTCTGGGGAGGATTTTAGCGGCCGCCGCCACCTCACTAGGGAGGACGCGGGGAGGGAAAGTGTCGCCTCTACAGGTACGTCACCACGAGCTGCGGCCGGTTGGCCGAGGTTCCGTTGTCGCCCGAGTCGTAGCCGATGTAGTCGTTGCCCGTGTCGTCGTTGTCGTCGAGGTTGAAGTAGACACGGAGCTGCGTCGTGCCCGTCTTGCTGAGGGCCGCGAGGCCCGCGGCGTTCAGGCTGCCTTCGGACCAGGCGCCGTTCGTGGCGGCGTTGGTGAGGCTCGCGGCCTGGACGGCGGTCGCCGCGGCCTGGAAGTCGCCGGTCTGGAGCGTGGTCGAGCCGGAGAAGCCTTCCGTCTGGACGTCCACCCAGCAGGTGCCGTGGGTGGTGAAGGGGCTGGTGCCCGAAAGCGTGCCGCGGCGCAGGCGCAGGGTCACCGAAACGATCGTGGCGCCGTCGGGGATCGACGAGGTGTCGAAGGAGACCACCGTCCTGTACTGCTTGTCCTTGTTGTCGTCGCCCACCCTCAGGGCGCTGGTGGTGTTGGCGGTGCCGTCGAGGGAGCCGCCGGCGTTGGTGGTCTCGCCCGACTCCAGGACCCAGCCGTCCTGGGCGGCGACCGAGGTGAAGGTCACGACGGTCGGCGCAGCCACCGGCGTGGCCGACGCCTCGTTCGAATTCGGCCCCTCGCCCGCGCCGTTGGTCGCGGTCACCACGTAGTAGTAGGGGGTGCCATTGGTCAGGCCGGTGTCGGTGTAGCTCGTGGCGGTCCAGTTGGTCTGGATGGTCGTGTAGGGTCCGCCGCTCGCGGTGGCGCGGTGGACGCGGTAGAAGACGGCGCCGCTCGCGGCCGTCCAGTTCAGGCCGATCTGTGCGCTTCCCGCCGTGGCCGAGAGCGCGGCCGGCGCGGCCGGCGGCGCTTCGCAGTACTCGACCTGCTTGCCGATCACGGCGTACGGGCAGGCGGCGTTGTCGAGCAGATAGAGGATCGCTGCGCGGTTGCGCGCCGTCTGCGCCGGGATCACCTCGTCCGGGGGATAGAAGCCTGGCGAGCCCACCGGGTACATCTCGAAGGTGTAGGTGAAGATGCGGTGGATGCCGTAGAGCCAATCGTCGATCGTTCCATCGGTGATGTACAGCTCGCTCGCCTGCTCGGGTGTGTAGCCGTTCGTTGCGGCCATGGCCTGGCCCATGGCGACGAAGACGTCGTGGTCGTCCTGGCTCATGTCGGCCGGCACGTCGGTGTAGGTGTAGCCGTAGGGCCAGAGCACGAGCTCGCCGTAGGTGTGGAAATCGATGTTGGCCGTGATCTGCTGCTCGCCGCCGATCACGCGGCTGTCCACGAAGTCGCGCACCACGTCGGTTTCGGGAGCCGAGAAGCCGAAGGCGCCGCGGTAGGTGTCGCTGCTCGCCGAGCCGCTGCTGCCGCCGCAGCAGCCGAAGCGGTAGTCCCAGTTGCGGTTCAGATCGGTGCCGATGGCGCTCGAGCCGGCGTTGGGCTGGCGGTTCTTGCGCCAGGAGACGTACGAGCCGGTCGCGATGTCGAACTCGCCGCCGTCCGGGTTCAAGTCGAAGATCAGCCAGATCTCGCGGCCGTCCACGAGGCTGGTGATCTGCGGATCGGTGCCGTACTCGTCGGTCAGCATGTGGAGCGTGTAGAGCGCCATTTCGATGGTCAGGTGCTCGCGGGCGTGCTGATGGTGCGTGAAGATCACCTCGGGCTCGTCCTCGTCGGTGCCGACGTTGTCCGAGATCTTGCCGGCCCAGATCGTGCGCCCTTGGTAGGACAGGCCCAGCGAGAAGAGCGAGAAGATGTCGGGATGATCGAACGCGGCCTGCTGGAGCTCGGCCACCATCTCGGCATAATCGTGATAATTCGAGTCGGCCGGCGGGAAGACCTGCTCGACCACCCGGGGCTCGAGCGTGAGGCCGAGGCGGCCGAGGGCCTTGGCCTCGTCGGGGGTGGCTTCCACCAGGACATAGCCCTGGCCGACCTCGAAGATGTCCGCGCCGGTGGCGGCGATGGCGGAACGGGTCTGAACGTCGAGGACGTTCGGGATGCGGTAGGTCGAGATGCCCTGGGCGGCGGCCGGAGCGATCGCAACGAGCGCGAGCAGCAGGGCCAGCGCGAGGAAGGTCATACGTTTCACGGGGGGGCTCCTTTCTGAGGAAGCGCTGAAAGTGGGGACGGGGAGGGCCGGTCGGCTCGGCCGGGGAAGCGGGGCGCACCGGACGGTCCGCCCCGCCGGTGCGGTGCTAGTGGGGGGTGCAGCTCTCACGGATCAGTTGCGCGCAGGCCTGGCCTTCCGCCGGAGTGACCTCCAGGAAATTGTAGGCAGTGGGACTCAACGTGGCACAGACTCCCCCGAGCGATGTACCTGGCAGAGAGCACGTGGCACCCGCCCAAGCGAACTCCGTGTACTTGACGGCGGCCGGCCCGAACTCCACGCACTCGCCAGGGCTGCTCAGTGCGAGCGCGAAATCGGGGAGCGCGTCCACGCAGGGGCAGGTGGTCCCGGGGGGCGGCGGAGGGCAGGTCTCGCAGGGCAGGGAGCGGCCGGTGACGTTCGTGAACTTGCCCTGCACCTTGGAGCAGGCGGTGGCCGAAGCGCTGGGCACGGTCAGGGGGTCGCTGTCGTTGGCGAGCTCGCAGTCCATGGCTTCGCAGTAGGCATTGCAGAGGCCGTACGCGGCGCCGGTCTCGCTGTCACAGACGGTCTCCTCGGAAGGGGTCATCCAGTCCGGCGTCTGCGCCACGGCGGCGCCGGTACAGATGAGCAGCAGGGCGAAGCTCAGGGTCAGTGCTTTCATGATCGGTTTCCTTTCGAAAGGTGGAGCGTTTAGCTCCAGCCCTGAGCATAGGGAGGCGCGGCGAGCCCGTCGTCCTACAAAAGTATGATTTTTCTCTCAACGATTGTTGGTGTGCGTGTCAACGTTTGTTGGTGGAGGGGG
Organism: Thermoanaerobaculia bacterium; assembly: GCA_045807605.1. Taxonomy (GTDB): domain Bacteria; phylum Acidobacteriota; class Thermoanaerobaculia; order Multivoradales; family UBA5704; genus DATMER01. Next base: position 2,988 of record JBJMGZ010000220.1, read on the forward strand.
GCAGGTCGCGGAGCGTCTTCAGGGTCATGAGGAGCTGAGGATGGCCGGGTTCCAGGGTCCGTTGCTGGATGTCCAGGGCCCTTTCGAGGAGCCGCCGGGCTTCCGCCGGCTCGCCGAGCGCCGACCGGGCGAGGCCCAGGTTCGCGAGGGTCCTGGCGAGCTCCGGATGCGCGGGTCCGTAGATCCGCTCGGCGGTCGCCGCCAGGGGCTCCAGGAGCGCGGCGGCTTCCCCCGGCTTCCCGCTGTCGAGGAGCAGGAGGGCCAGGGCCTCGCGGCTGCCGGCGAGGTCGGGATCGTCGTCCGGCAGGGCGGCCTCGCGGATGGCCAGGACGCGCCGCAGGAGGCGCTCGCTCTCCCCGGTCCGGCCGCGGTAGTAGGCGATTCCCGAGAGGTTGTGCAGGACCTTGGCGGTGCGCGGGTCGCGCTCCCCCCAGAGGCGCTCGTGGAGGGCGAGCGCGCGCTTCAGGGTGGTCTCCGCCTCGTCGAAGCGGCCGTGCGCGGCGAGCGTCATGCCGAGCTTGCCGAGCACGTCGGCCACGCCGGCGTGCCCGGGGCCGAGGCGCTCCTCGCGGATGGCGAGCGCGCGGCGGAAGAGCGCCATGGCATCGCCCCGGCCCGAGAGCTGGGCGAGCGAGCCCAGGCGGACCAGCGTGTCCGCGACCTCGGGATGATCCGGGCCGCGGAGCCGCTCGCGCACGGCGAGGGCTTCCTGGAGCAGGGGACGCGCCTCGTCGTACAGGCCGAGCCCGGTCTGGATGCCGCCCAGGGTGTCGAGGAGCTGGGCGCGCAGGAGCGGCTGGTCGACGAGGCTGCGGCCTTTCTTCAGGCGTTCGGTGCCGCGGCGCAGGAGCTCGCGGGCGTCGGGCACGCGGCCGCGGGCCTCGCGCGGGTCCGAGGCCTGGAAGAGCCCTTCGAGGAAGCGGGCCGCGGCGTCGGCGCGGGCGGCCTCCTGCTGGGCGATGCGCCGCTCCTCGCGCAGGTCGAGCGTGTACTTGACGCCGCCCAGGACGAAGGCCAGGGCGACGGCCGCGGCGAGCAGGCGCAGGCGGCGGCGCCGGGGCTTGCCGCGGATCCAGGCGAGGCGCTCGGCCGCGTCGGCGGCGCTGGACCGCGCTTCCGGAGCCGCGGCCTCGAGGCGCCGGATCAGCGCGGCGAGGTCGGGATCGATCCCCTGGATGGGCAGGGTGTCGGCGTCCGCGGCCTTGACCAGCTGCAGCGGCTCGGAGAGGCCGGGCTCGTAGGCGGGCCGGCCGGTGAACAGCTCCTGGAGCAGCAGGCCGAGCGCGAAGGCGTCGCTCGCCGCCGTGGCGGGCTCGCCGCGCGCCTGCTCGGGGCTCATGCTCGACGGCGTCCCCGACACGGCGTAGATCGGCGCCGGGTCCTCGGCCGGCTCGTCCGCGCCGGCGGAACGGGCGAGGCCGAAGTCGAGCACCTTGACCTGGCCGTCCGCGGTGAGCATCACGTTGCCCGCCTTCAGGTCGCGGTGGACGATCCCCTTCCGGTGCGCGGCTTCGAGGGCGCGCGCCACGCCCTCGGCCGCGGCCAGCTTCGCGCCGGGAGCGAGCCCCTCGCGCAGCGCTTCGCGCAGGGTACGGCCGCGGATCAGCTCGAGGATGAGGAAGTCCTCCTCCCCGCTCTCCAGGTAGCCGTGGATGCGGCAGACGTTGGGATGGTCGAGCTGCGAGAGCAGGCGCGCCTCGTTGAGGAAGCGGGCGCGGGCCGCGGCGTCCAGGCGGTCGCTGCGGATCGCCTTGAGAGCGACCGGGCGCTGGAGCTTCTCGTCGAAGCCGGCGTAGACCGCGCCCATGCCGCCTTCGGCCAAAGGACCATCCACGCGCACGTGGCCGATGCGGAACCCGGGGAGGAGCATG
>JBJMGZ010000221.1:0-9107 GCA_045807605.1 Thermoanaerobaculia bacterium
GAGCAGCAGCGGCCGGAAGCCTGGCAGGCCGGGACCCTGCGCCTCTACGAGTACCTCCGGAAGGAGGCGCCGGATCTGCCCGACACGCTTCAGGCCATGGAGCCGCTCTACATCGCGGTGATCCACGGCTGCCGGGCGGGGTGGCAGCAGGAGGCGTTCGACGAGGTCTACTTGCGGCGCATCCGGCGGGGCAACGAGTACTTCAGCACCAGGAAGCTCGGTGCCTTCGGCTCGGATCTGTCGGCGCTTGCCGGCTTCTTTGATCGTCCCTGGGACCAGCCCTCGGCCAGCCTCACCTCCGCGGATCAGGCGTTCGTCCTTGCTATTGCCGGGTTCAACCTGCGTGCCCTGGGCCGGCTGGCGGAGGCGGTTCAGCCGATGGAGGCGGGGTTGAGGCAATATGAGGGTCAGGAGAATTGGGAGAACGCGGCCATCACCGCCAGCAACATCAGCGAGTTGACCCTGACCCTGGGTGAGGTGGAGCGTGCTGTGGCCTTCGGGAAGCAGAGCGTCGATCTGGCCGACCGCAGCGGCGGCGCCTTCTGGCGAATGGCCAGCCGGGCGAAAGTGGCCGATACCCTACACCAGGCGGGCCGTTGGGAGGAGAGCGCGGAGGACTTTCGCGAGGCCGAGACCCTTCAGGCAGAGCGGCAGCCTGAGTACCCCCGGCTCTACTCGATTCAGGGCTATCGGTACTGCGACCTACTGCTGAGCCGTGGCGAGCCGGAAGACGGGTCCGTTGCGGACGGTCTCACCGAGGACCCGGAGGCGGCGCGGCGGTTCCGCGAGGCGTGCCGAGAGGTGCGGGAGCGGGCGGAGCAAGCGATCAAGGTGGGTGAACGCAACCACTGGCTCCTCGACATCGCCCTCAACCACCTAAGCCTGGGCCGAGCCCATCTCGGCCTGGCTCTGACGGCCCCCCGGCCGGCGGCTCCCGGCGAGGAGGCGGAAGCGGATTTCGCCAAGGCCGCGGAGCACCTGGACCACGCAGTGGAGGGCCTGCGGAAATCGGGCAACGAGGATGACCTCCCGCGTGGCCTCCTGGCCCGGGCCGCCTTGCGGCGGCTCCGGGGTGAGCTGGCCGCTGCCGAGGCGGACCTTTTCGAGGCGCTGGAGATCGCCGAGCGGGGCTCGATGCGCCTGCACGAGTGCGACGCGCACCTGGAATGGGCTCGGCTCTGCCGCGGGCGGGGGGACCGCGACGGTCTCGAACGGCATGTGGCGCGGGCACGGGAGCTGGTGAAGGAGACGGGGTACGGACGGCGGGGGCGGGAGATGGAGTGGCTGGAAGCCCCGTCCCCACGGCAGATTCCGTAGAGACGCCCCAGTACGCTGGCACGAACCTGCCGGGTGTAAAGGGTCGGGGCGTCTCCCCACGGCGGGTCCCGGCCACATCAGCCCTCCGCCCTGTCAATATCGTGGGCGTGAAAACCCCGCAGGGGGAACGGTGGTTTCACGGCGTGCTGCCGGCATTAGTGGTGGCTGGGGCCATGAGACGCCCCGGCCCTGTGCACCCGGCAGGTTCGTGCCAGCCGACTGGGGACGTCTCTACGCCGGACCGGACCGGATGATTCGTACCCGGATCGGAATCCCCTCCACGCGGCCGAGACCGCTCCAGACCCGCCCGGAACCGTTGCGGACGGGCACCGAATCGCTTCCAGCCCGGCCGGAATGATTCCGGACGCGGTCGGAATGACTTCGATCGCGAGCAGATTGATTTCGGTCGCGAGCGAAATGACTTTGCCCGCGAGCAGAATGACTTTGGACGCGGTCGAAATGACTTCGGATGCGACCCAAGTCATTCCGGACGCGGCCGGAACGACTCCGGGCGCGGTCGGGATCGTTCGGATCGCGGGCAAAGCCATTTGGATCGCGATCCGAATGAATTTCATCGCGTCAAAGGTCATTCCGGCCGCGGCCAAAATGATTCGGGTCGCGCCCGAAGTCATTCGGATCGCGGGCAAAGTCATTCCGGTCGCGGCCGAAATGGATTCCATCGTGGTCAAAGTCATTCCGAGCGCGGCCAAAATGATTCGGGTCGCGGCCGAAATCATTTGGCTCGCGGGCAGAGTCATTCCGATCGCGATCGAAATGATCTCGGGCGCGACCGGAATCATTCCGACCGCGTCCGGAGCCATTCCGGCCCAGCCCGCCGTCCTTCCGCCTCAGACCCCCGCCACCAGCTCCCGCACCCGCTCCATCTCGTCCTCGCTGACCGTGTGCCCCATGGCCGGATAGATCCGCTCGGTCACCGTGCCGCCCATCCGCGTGAGCACCTCCGTGGTCTCCTTCACCCTCTCCAGCGGGATGTGCGGGTCGCGGTCGCTGCATCCCAGGAAGACCGGCGTGCCGGTGAACGAACCCGGGTAATCCCGGGGAGTCCCGGGCGGACCGATGAGCCCGCCCGAGAGCCCGACCAATCCCCCGAAGCGCCGGGCGTTCCTGGCCGCGTACTCCAGGGTCAGGCAGGCCCCCTGGGAGAAGCCGAGCAGGACCGTGCGCTCCGGCGGGATGCCCTCCGACCCCAGCCGCTCGACGAGGTGGCCGAGCAGGGCGAGGCCGTTCGACAGACCCGGCTCGTTCCTCTCCATGGGCGCCAGAAAGCTGTAGGGATACCAGGAGTACCCCTCGGCCTGCGGCGCGAGATAGGCCAGGTCGGGCCGGCCCAGCTCGCGCCCCAGGCTCAGGATGTCCTCGGCCGTGGCGCCCCGGCCGTGGACCAGGATCATGGCCGCCGTCGCCTGACCCAGAGGGCTCCCGGCGGCGAGAACCCGGGCGCTCACGCCATGCCTCCGACTTTCTCCCCGACTTCGATCTGCGGCTGAATGGGGGGAAGACTGCCCTCGATCTTCTGGCGCTCGGTCTCCAGCCAGGGCGGCAGCTTGAGATCGGAGCCGAGGGTCTCGACCGGCTCGTCCTTCGTGAAGCCCGGCGGGTCCGTGGCGATCTCGAAGAGCACGCCGCCCGGCTCGCGGAAGTAGATCGAGTGGAAGTACTGCCGGTCCAGGATCGGGCTCACGTGGAAGCCCCGGCGCAGCAGCTCCTCGTGCCAGGCGCGCTGCTGGGCGTCGTCGGGCGTCCGCCAGGCCACGTGGTGGACCGTACCGGCCGCTCCGACTCCGCGCGGCGCGCTCGGGCTGCCGATCACGTCCACCCGGGTGCCGCCGCCCGCGTCGAACCGGATGCGGTCGCCGAGCTCGCCCGTCCGGCGGAAGCCGAGGAGCCCGGTCAGCACCTCGGAGGTGATGTCCGGGTTCCATTCCGTCAAAGTCACCCCTTCGAAGCCGCGCACCGCGCGCTCCGCCGGCACCGGCCCGCCCTCCCACGGCTTGCGCTCGTCCCCGGCGCGGGCCACCAGCTCCAGCCGGAGGCCGTCCGGATCGCGGAGGGCCAGCACCTCCTCGTCGAAGCGCGGGCGCGGCGCCTCGTGATCGATCCCGAACCGGTTCAGCCGCTCGATCCACCAGCCGAGCGACCCTTCCGGCACCGAGAACGAGGTGACCGTCGCCTGCCCGGCGCCGTGGCTCCCGAGCCGCGCCATGGGCCAGGGGAAGAACGTCAGGATGGTGCCGGGATGGCCCTGCTCGTCCCCGTAATAGAAGTGGTAGGTGCCCGGGTCGTCGAAGTTCACGGTCTTCTTGACCAGGCGCAGCCCGAGCACGCCCGAGTAGAAGTCGACGTTCCTCTGCGGGTCCCGCGCGATCGCGGTGACGTGATGGATGCCTCCGATCTGCCTGTCCATGTTGCCCTCCTCCCTTTCTGCCCGTTCCAACAGAAATCTATTCCATCGGGGGGTGGTAACCTCTCCTCATGACTTCCTGGCTGCTCCGGCTTGCGCAGGGCAAGGTCCCGCGGATCTCCGAGACCGAGCGCCAGGCGCTGGAGGCGGGAACGGTGTGGGTAGACGGCGAGCTGTTCTCCGGCCGGCCCGACTTCGCGCGCATGCTGCGCGAGCCCTGGCCCACGCTCACGGAGCGCGAGCGCGCCTTCCTCGACGGCCCGGTCGAGACCGTCTGCGCCATGGCCGATCCGGGCCGGGAGCCGTCGCCGGAGGTCTGGCGCTACCTCAAGGAGCAGGGCTTCTTCGGCCTGGCCATCCCGCCGGAGTACGGCGGCCAAGGCTTCTCCGCGCTGGCGCTCTCCACGATCTTCGGCAAGCTGGCGTCGCGCTCGCTGCCGCTCTCCGCGATCGTCCTCATCCCCAACTCGGTCGGTCCCGGCGAGCTGCTGCTGGAGTACGGCACGCCCGAGCAGAGGGCCCACTACCTCCCCCGCCTGGCCCGGGGCGACGAGATCCCCTGCTTCGCGCTGACCGAGCCCGAGGCCGGCTCGGACGCCGCGTCGCTGCGCTCCGAAGGGGTGCTCTTCCGCGGCGGCGACGGGCAGCTCGCCCTGCGGCTCAACTGGCAGAAGCGCTACATCACGCTCGCGCCCGTCGCCACGCTGCTCGGCCTCGCCTTCCGGCTGCGCGACCCCGGGAACCTCCTCGGGAAGGGCGAGGACGTGGGAATCACCGTGGCCCTCGTGCCCACCCATCTGCCCGGGGTGAAGATCGGCGACCGCCACGATCCGCTCGGGGTGCCGTTCCCGAACGGTCCGACCGAGGGGAAGGACGTGCTCGTGCCGGCCGATGCGATCCTCGGCGGACCGGCCTGCGCCGGGCTCGGCTGGAAGATGCTCATGGAGGCGCTCTCGGCCGGCCGGGCGATCTCGCTGCCAGCCCAGTCGGTGGGCGGCGCCAAGTACACGGCCCGGGTGGTCGGGGCCTACAGCATGGTCCGCCGCCAATTCGGGATCGAGATCGGCCGCTTCGAAGGGATCGAGGAGCCGCTCGCCCGCATCGGCGGGCTGCTCTATCTCATGGAGGCCGCGCGGGTCTTCACCTGCGGCGGAGTGGACGCGGGGCACCGGCCGTCGGTCCTCTCCGCGGTCTCCAAGTACCACCAGACCGAGCTGGCGCGCGCCCTCGTCCAGGACGGCATGGACGTGATGGGCGGCGCCGCCATCTGCCTCGGGCCGCGCAACCTGATGGCCCGCGGTCACCTGGGAGCGCCCATCGGGATCACGGTCGAAGGGGCGAACATCCTGACCCGCACTCTGATCCTCTTCGGCCAGGGGGCGATCCGCTGCCATCCGTACGTGCAGAGGGAGATGCGGGCGCTGGAGGCGGGCGACGCGAAGGGGCTGCGGAAGGCCGTCCTCGGCCATGCCGGCTTCGTCCTCAAGAACCTGGTCCGCTCGCGGCTCCCGGGGAGCTCGCCGGTCGCGGGTCCCACGGCCGTCTACTATCGAAAGCTCGCCCGGGCCTCGGCCCGCTTCGCGCTGCTGACCGATCTCGCGCTGCTCTCCCTGGGCAGCCGTCTCAAGAAAAAGGAGAAGCTCTCGGGCCGTTTCGCGGACGTCCTCTCCTGGATGTATCTCGGCTTCTGCGCCCTGCGCCGCTTCGAGGCCGAAGGACGGCGCGAGGAGGATCTCCCGCTCGTCCGCTGGTCGGTCGAGCACGCGCTCTCCCGCATCCAGACCGCGTTCGAGGGGATCGCGCAGAACTTCGAGGGACCGCTGAGGCTCCTGATCCCGCGGAGCCGGATCGGCGCTCCGCCGGGCGACCGTCTCGGAGCGGAGGTGGCGTCCATCCTCCGCAAGCCGGGAGAGCAGCGGGACCGCCTGACCGCCGGCATCTTCCTCCCGGCCGATCCCGGAGAGGCGCTCGCCCGCCTGGAGCGCGCTTTCGTGCTGACCTGGGAGAACGCGCCGGAAGCCGCGGCGGCGCGGGCGGACGCTCTCCAGGTCGACAGCTTCCCGCCGGAGGAGCACCTCCAGGAAAAACAGCGCCGGGCCCGGGAAACCCCGGACCCGGCGCATCGAGAAGCGCGCGTCTTTTCGAGCTAGTTCAACGGACAACCCAGGTTGTTGTCACCATCCAGCTCGGAGGCGAGCGCGAGCATGGTGCCGCGGTTGTTGCTGCGGAGCGCGGCGTTCACGTCTGCCAGGATCCGGGCCGTGGTCCATGGGTAGTCGACGCCGGAGTGCGCGGCGTTGAGCAGTGCCGCCACCGCGGCCCGCAACAGGATCCTCGCGGCGCCCTCGGTGCCCGGACCGCCGGAGCCGTCCAGCGTCTGCAGCAGGGTTTTCGCGGCCAGCACCGGGAAGATGCCTGCGCCGGAGAACACGCTGCCGGTCGCCTGGCCCGGCGAGTAGCCGGTGCCGGCCCAGGAGTCGGTGTGGTTCTTCCAGTAGCCCGGCGTGCAGCCGGTCTCGTCGCCCGGCGGCTCCTCGTTGGGTCCGACCGGCATCGGCAGCCGCAGGACGCCCAGGATCCAGAGCAGCGAGTCGGGGTTCTGGTTCGGCGGCGCCGAGAAGAGCTGGACGGTGGTCGAGGCCGCCCCCGCCGGGACGGTGACGACCAGCGCGTCCGTGTCCCACATCGAGCCGTCGGAGGCGTCCAGGCCGTTCAGCACGCTCGCGTTGTTGCTGATGTCGATGCGGTCCGGCCGGGTCAGCACCGAGTCGCCGGAGAAGATCCGCAGCTTGGCCTGCCGGTCCACCACGTCCCCGCCGTGGTTGAACGTGATCGGGTCGGTCACCCGCGTGTGCCCCGGGGTCGGATCGGCGCCGTAGGCGAAGTCCAGGCCGTCGAAGGCGATCACCCGCCAGACCGCGGTGTCCGCGGGATCCGTGTAGAGGACGAGCAGCCCGACCCCGTTCCAGCGGAAGAGGTTGCTGCTCGTGTCGCCGTCACGGACCGTGAAGCTCTGGAGCCCGGTCCCCTTGGCCTGGACCAGCGAGGTGACGTCCGCGAGATAGCCGATGTTGTTGATCGGGCCGCCGCCCGAGACCGGCTGGTCCTCCGTGCCGATGATCGTGCCGGTGATCAGGGTCCCGTCGAGCCGGATCACCTGGTCCTTGTAGGGCTGCGACGGCACGACGCAGACCCCGCCGCTCTGCGGGCAGGGTCGGTCCCGTCCTGCCCAATAGAGCAGCGCGGCCTGCACGGGGCCTCCGATGTCGACCGTGAAGGACCGGCTGCCCGAGCCGATGCCCATCGTGCCCACCCCGCCCTCGCTCACCGCAAGGCCCTGGCCCTGGACATCCAGGGCGACCGACAGCTGCGTGGCGTTGGCCGCTGCAGTCAAGAACAGTAGACAGATGAAGAACAGATTTGAAAGACGGCTCATGTAGACCTCCTGTATGGAAAACCCTATGGAGTGAGCTCGAGGAGGGGCGCTCCTGTGAGTAAGAGCTGCACGGCGCGTTGCATCCGTGGACAGGGAGAAGGGTGGAACGGGCCCCAGATCGAGCATGACGAACTCTTTCCGGGCTTTCGGAAGCCGGGCCGTCTCCCGGCCGGAGACCCCTGGCTTTGCGGCCCCGCCTCGCGACGGGTGTGCCTTTGTCGGAGCCTCAACTCAAGCCAGCGAAGAAACCTCCAGATCCAGCTCCATCAACAGTGCTCCCGTTGTGCAGAAACAGTGCCACAAACATAGCTGATTTGACATTTCTTCATGCAGCCCCTGACCCTGGTGTACCATTCCGCCCATGATTCTCGCTCTCCTCCTTCTCGCCGGGACCCCGCCTTCGCCTTCGCCGGAAATCGATGCGGCCACGGCCGAGCGCTTCGCCAACCTGGCGCTCGCCTGCGTCCACAAGGAGTACCCGAACAAGATCGCGCACGTGCTGAACGGCGACGCGGACGTCAGGCCGCCGCGGGAGCTCACCCCGGCGTTCTACGGCTGCTACGACTGGCACTCGGCCGTGCACGGGCACTGGCTGCTGGCGCGGCTCGCCCGCCGCTTCCCTGACGCGCCCCTGGCGGCAAAGGCGCGGGCGGCGCTCGAGAAGAGCCTCACCGCGGAGAACCTCGCGGCCGAGGCGCGCTATCTGGAAGGCGAGGGCCGCAACACCTTCGAGCGTCCCTACGGCCTGGCCTGGCTGCTCCAGCTCGCGGCCGAGCTGCGCGAGTGGGACGACCCGCAGGCCGGGCGCTGGACGAAAAACCTGGAGCCGCTGGAGCAGGCCGCGGCGCAGCGCATCCGCACCTGGGCGCCGAAGCTCTCCTTCCCCATCCGCACGGGCGAGCACAACCAGACCGCGTTCGGTTTCGGGCTGATCCTCGACTGGGCGCGCGGCGCGGGAGATCAGGCGACCGCAGCGCTGATCGAGTCGCGGGTGCGCGAGCTCTACCTCAAGGACCGCGCCTGCCCGCTGGCCTACGAGCCCTCCGGCGAGGATTTCCTCTCCCCCTGCCTGGGCGAGGCCGACCTCGCCCGCCGCGTGCTCGCGCCGGCAGCCTTCGCCGAATGGCTGAGCGCCTTCCTGCCGCAGATCCCGAAGGACGGCCGGGGAGACTGGCTCGCGCCGGGGGTGGTCACCGATCCCACGGACGGCAAGCTCGCCCACCTGGACGGCCTGAACCTCTCGCGCGCCTGGATGCTCGAAGGGATGGCGGCGTCCCTGCCGCCGGACGATGCGCGGGTGCCCGCGCTGCGCGCCGCTGCCGCGGCGCACCGGGAGTCGGGCCTGCGCTCGGTGACCGGCGAACACTACGAAGGGGGGCACTGGCTGGGGAGCTTCGCGACCTACCTGGTGACGGGGCGCGGGCTCCCTATGCCACTCCCAGGATCCACCCCTCCAGCCGCGCCCGCTCCTGCTCCTGCTCCGAAAGGGGCGGCGTGAAGTAGAAGCGCAGCAGCCCGAGCTGATCGCGCTCCTGGAGCCAGGCGCAGATGGCGTAGGCGTCCAGGTCGATCTTGCTCAGCCCCTCCTTGGGATAGCGGTGGCGCAGCCGCGCGGGCCGCACCTCGGCCACCATCGACTTGCCGGCGGGAACCTGGAAGCCGTCGAACGGCCAGAAGTGCACGCGGTCGCCGGCGCGGCGCAGGTAGTCGATCCAGGGCAGGCCGGCGTGCGTGGCCTTGGCCGGGCTGTCCTGGATGTCGAACTGGAAGACGCTGCGCGGAAAGGCGGTCCAGCGGCCGGCGAGGCGATGCTCGTCCGGATCGCCGGTGCGCGGGTTGCCCGGCAGGAGCTCGCGGACGGAGAACTTGTCCGTGGGCCAGTGGCCCTCGAAGTCGGCGAGGAACTGGTCCCACGACTTGAGCTGGTGGCGG
>JBJMGZ010000222.1:0-2544 GCA_045807605.1 Thermoanaerobaculia bacterium
ATAGTGGCAAAGGAGGCATTCCAGATCCTTGGTCTGGAACTCCAGATCCTGATGCCGGGCATCCGGCAACGGGTACTCGCAGTGGACGGTATCGTAGAGGCCCATAGACGAGAGAAACCCGTTATTTGCGACCGGCCCGAACGATGACCAGTTTCACTTCAACGATGAACGGACTTGAGCGAGAGCTTCATCCATGGGGATGACCTGGGCCGCGCCGCTTTCAACATCGGCGATTCGACGTTCTACCTCAGCCCCCCAGGCTTCTTCGAGGTCTGTGTCCATATCAAGGCTTGCCAGCAGCCGCTGCGCAAGCGCAGCGCGTTCTGTCTCCAAACGTTCCAACTGCGTGTCCATGGCCGCGGCCTCCTTCGTGCTCTGCGGGCGCTTATTATAGCGCAAGAAGGCTACGGCAGCGTCGGCGGCTGCCAGGCGCCCAGCGCCTGCCGCAGCGTCACCATCTGCCCCAGGTGGTAGGCATTGTGGTCCGCGATCAGCAGCGCCTCGCGGAGGATCGTCTGCCCTTCGCCCCAGGGGATCTTGGCGTAGAGATCGATCTTCGGGTCGGACACGAGATCTTCCATGGCTTTCAGATCGCGGCGGAACTGCTCGACGCTCCGGTCCCACGATGCGCCATCCGGCGGGGCCGCGGTCTCCGGCCAGTAGTCGTCGGGCCATTTGGGAGCGGCGTAGTCGGGGTTGCGGCTGAAGTCCAGGATGTCCCACTGGGCGAGACGGAGGTGCTCCAGGAGCTGCCAGGCGGTATGCGGCAGCTCCTGGTGCTTCGTCCCGCGAAGGTCCGCAGGCAATCCCTCGATCGCCTCGTCGAAGCCGAGATGAGCGCTGCCGCCGCGCAGCAGCTTCACCAGATGGTCGCGGAGGATCGGATCGCTCATGACGCGACTCCGGCCAGCTCGTCCACCAGGGACTTGCTGCCCTGGATCGCCAGGCGCTGCAGGTAGAGCCGCAGCCCCACCAGTCCGCCCAGCTCCTCGCCTCCTCCCGCCCGGCCCGGTCCGCCGTGGAGCGTCTGCGGCAGGGCGGCGCCCGAGCCGGGAGTCTCCCCCACGCTCGCCTGGGAGCCGACGTAGACGCGGCCGGTCGCGCTCGCTCCCCGGGCCAGGAAGTCGCCGATCCAGCCAGAGTCGTCGCTGTAGACCGAGGTCACCAGCGTTCCACCGCCCAGAGCCATGACGTCCGCTGCGGCCGCGGCGGTCGAATCGTAGGGGAGGAGGGTGGCGACCGGGCCGAAGACCTCGCGGTCGTGGACTGGGCCGGCGTTCCGGGCGTCGTCGCTCCGCAGCAGGGTGGGCGCGAGGAAGAAGCCCTTCCCCTCGGGCGCTCCCACGCCGTCGATCCGCCTGGCTCCGCCGTGGACGATGCGCGCTCCCTGTTGCAACTCGGCGAGGCCGCGGAGCGCGTCCTCCAACTGGTTGGCGGTGGCGAGCGGGCCCATGCGCACCGAGGGGTCCTCGGGATCGCCGGTCACGACCTTTTCCAACCGGGAGATCAGGGCATCCTGGACCTCATCCATCCGGCCCTGGGGGACCAGGATGCGGCGCACGGCCGTGCACTTCTGGCCGGCTTTCTGGGTCATCTCCCGGGCCACTTCCTTGAGGAAGAGGTCGAAGGTGGGCGAGCCGGCGGCCACGTCCGGACCGAGGACGGCGGCGTTCAGGCTGTCGGCCTCGACGTTCACCCGGGTGCAGGAGGCGAGCAGGTTCTCCTTGGAGCGGAGCATCTTCGCCGTGTCCGCCGAGCCGGTGAAGGCGAGGACATCCTGCGGTCCGAGGCGCTCGAGGAGGTCTCCCGTGATGCCGACGATGAGCTGGAGCGCTCCTTCGGGAAGGAGGTTCGCCTCGACGATCAGCTCGATGCAGCGCTCCGTGGTGAGCGCGGTGGCCGTCGCCGGCTTGGTGATCACGGGCATGCCGGCGAGCAGCGCGCAGGCGGCTTTCTCGGCAAAGCCCCAGGCCGGGAAGTTGAAGGCGTTGATGTGCACCGCCACCCCCTGCCGCGGGACCAGGATGTGCTGCCCCCAGAACGCCTCGGTCTTGGCGAGCTGGACGCCTTCGCCTTCGGTCAGGAAGGTGCGGTCGCCGAGGCGTTTGCCCACGGAGGAGTAGAAGGCGAGCGTGCCGGTGGCGCCGTCGAGGTCGAAGGAGCCGTCCGTGGCGGTCGAGCCGTTGTTCCGGCGGGAGAGGTCGAGGAGCTCGTCCCGGTGATCGCGCAGGACCCGCGACATCTCCTTGAGCAGGCCGGAGCGCTGGGCGAAGGTCATCGCCCGCAGCGCCGGGCCGCCCTTTTCCCGCGCACAGGCCAGGACCTCGCCGAAGTCGATCCCCTGGCTGGAGGCGCGGGCGATCTCCTCCTCGGTCGACGGGTTGACCAGCGTCGCGAATCCAGACGTGGCTTCGTGCCAGCGTCCCAATATGTAGCTTCTGAGCGTCTTCATGCAGTTCCTCCCCGGCCAGCAATCCTATACCGAGCCGTTGACGCCCGACGCTGGCCGGAGTAACGTCTGGCAGATCACCTCGCAACCTTTCG
>JBJMGZ010000223.1:0-9891 GCA_045807605.1 Thermoanaerobaculia bacterium
GGACATGCCGGCGGGACGCCAGCGCTCCCAGGAAAACGCGATCTGCCAGTTCTATGGTGACAACGGACTATAGAGTGGCTGCGATTCTCTCTGTGAACGCGATGAGTCGGCTCACCCTGCACGGCGTTCTCCCATCGCCACACCGTGCGCACTCTCGGCAGTCCCGCCCCAGCTCAAGCTTTCTCCGCCTTGATCGCGTCGCGGATCTCGCGCAGCAGGACCACATCCTCCGCGGGAGCCGGCGCGGCGGCAGGCTCTTCCTTTTCCCGGCGCAGACGGTTCATCGCCCGGATGAGCAGGAAGAGCGCGAACGCGACCAGGAGGAAGCTCACGATCGATTGTAGGAAGCTGCCGTAGTTGATCGTGGCGGCTCCGGCCTCTTTCGCGGCTTCCAGAGTCGCGTATTCCCCGGGACCCAGGGTCCAGAAGAGGTTGGTGAAGTCGACGCCTCCGAAGAGATAGCCGAACGGCGGCATGAGCACGTCGTCCACGAGAGAGGTCACGATTCTCCCGAAGGCAGCGCCGAGAACGACTCCGACCGCGAGATCGAAGGCGTTCCCCTTGGCGGCAAACTCCTTGAGCTCCTGAACCATGCTCATGGCGTCTCCTCTCTCGGTGAGGCGGGTTTCGGCACGATCGCCTTCACCCGGCCGACCGCGCCGCTCGTCAGGCGGACCTTGATGCCGTGCGGATGAGTGGGCGAAGGGGTCAGGATCTCCTTCACGATGCCGCGGGTCCTCTTGCCCGTCGCCTGATCCTGCTTGAGGACGATGTCAACGGTGAGCCCGGGGCGGATGTCCTGTCTGCGCGTGCCGTCCATGGAGGTATTCTATCTGCCGATGACGGAACCCCCGATCCGCAGCGTGTCGGCCACGATCCTCGTCCTCGCGCTCCTGCTTTCCGGTTGTGGTCTGTCCGGAGTGCTCCGGGAGGCGAAGGATGTGGCCAATCCGTCGGTCGTCGGAGAGCTCTCCATCCGCGTCCGGAAAGGCGAGCCCGTCGTCTGGAGGCCGGACGCCTGCCTGTCGGGCGAGCACGAGCAGTTCTTCGGCTTTATTCTTGCCTCGAATGGCTCGCCGGTCGTGCTGCGCGCCGTGGTCGATCCGCTCGACGGTCCCGGCCTCCGGGTCGTGGGGCTGGAGGGGACGGGCGGCCTGGTCGTCCGCCCCGACCAATGCGAGCGGCTGGACCTGGTCGTGGAGCCGACGGGCTGGCGGGTCAACGACATCCAGGACCTGAGCGGCACGCTCGACGTGAGCTGCAGAACCACGGACGGCACGAGCGTCGAGGGGGCGCTGGAAGTCCGGCACTGCCATTGAAGCTGTCGTAGTTGATCGTGGTGGCCGATGCACGGGACCTGGCTCAAACGCCTGCTCCTGCTCCTGGCGAGCGCGATCGCCGCGCTCTCGCTTCTCGAGCTGGTCTGCCATCACTATCTCCAGTATCCCGGGAATCCTCCTGCAAGCGGCGCCCTGGCGTGGTTCCTGCGAGCGGCTTATCTGAGCAATCGGGACGTCATTCAATATGACCGCGAGTGCGCGCGCTACGACGAGGAGCTGATCTATACGCTGCGTCCGGGGACGTGCGTCTTCCTCAACGCCGAGTTCAGGCACACCGTGAGAATCAACTCCATGGGCCTGCGGGACGACGAGGCTTCGCTGCGCAAGCCGCAGGTGATCATCCTCGGCGATTCGCATGCCATGGGGTGGGGCGTCGAAGAGGGCCGCACCTTCGCCAGCCTCCTGGAGAACGCAACCGGCCTGAGGACCCTCGACGCGGGCATTTCGTCGTACGGGACGGTCCGCGAGATGTCGATGCTCAGGAGGCTGGATACCGGCGCGGTGCGGGTGCTTGTCGTGCAGTACTGTGACAACGATCGGGACGAAAACGAGCAATACGTCAGATCCGGAGCTCTCCCGAAGGTGAGCCGCAGCCGGTACGACCGGATCGCCGAGGATGTGGAGCGCTCGAAGCGCTACGTGCCGGGCCAGTACCTTGCGAGGATCCTGGAAGCTCATCTCCTGAGGAAGATCGTGCCTGGTCCCGCGGGAGACAGGGCACTGCTCAAGGTACACGCCCACGCCCCGGCGCGCAGAGGGGATGAGGCTGCGCTCTTCCTGCAGGTCCTTCGCGGAGGCCCTCCCGTTCTCCACCGGGTCCCGATCCTGTTGATCGAGATCGATGGCCGCGGCGTGCCGAACGGTCGCTTCCTGGAGGGGATCAGGGAGTATGCGCGGGAGGGCGTGATCGCCCGGATGGGCTTCCGCATCAGGCCGATCGACCTCTCGGGCAGGCTGAAGCCCGAGCACTTTTTCACGATCGACGACCATCTCAACGCGTCAGGTCATCGCGTCGTGGCGGAAGAGCTCTCACGGGCCATCCGGATGGAGCTGAGGGCCTCCGGAGTCGTCCCCGGAAAAAAAGGATGAAACGCTCATCCGGGTACGGGAGCGGACGGGGCAAGGTTGCGTGTATCCTCAGGGGGTGAACGCCAGCCTGCGGCCTGTGCCGATCCTTCGCGCCGTCACGTTCGATGTCACCCACACGCTGATGCACTGCCCCCGGCTGGGGGAGATCTATGCCGACGTGCTCGGCCGGCATGGCGTGCGCGTCCCCCCGGACGAGGCCGGGCGGCTGGTCCGGCTGGTCTGGCAGGAGATGGCCTGCGTGGCCGATCCGGCGCGGGACCGGTTCACGTCCCATCCCGAGGGTCCGGCGGGATGGTGGAAGCGGTTCCTGGAGCGCCTGTGCGAGCACCTGGACGCGCCGCCCCCGTCGCGCTTCGCCGCGGCCGAGCTCTTCGCCCGCTTCGCCCGCCCCGATTCCTGGGAGGTCTACCCGGACGTGCGCGCCACGCTCGCCGCCCTGCGCGAGCAGGGGCTCAAGCTGGGCGTCGTGAGCAACTGGGACCACCGGCTGCCGGAGCTCCTGGACCGGCTGGGGCTCGGCCCCCTGTTCGACGCCCTGGTCTACTCCTCGGACGTCGGCGTGGAGAAGCCGGACCCGCGGATCTTCGAGGCGGCGCTGCGGCGGCTCGAAGTTCCCGCTGGCGCGGCTCTCCATGTGGGGGACGGCCGGCTGGAGGACGTGGAGGGGGCCCGGGCCGTGGGCATGCGGGCGCTCCACCTCACCCGCGGACGCGGCGCGGGCGACCTGCGCGACCTCGCCCCCCTGCCCGGGCTGCTGTCCGGAGGAGGCGCCGGGCGGCGAACGGGAATCCGGGCGCGCGTGTTAGAATGAGGCAACAATGAAGATCTCCACGAAAGGCGAATACGGCATCCGCGCGATGCTTTTCATCGCCATGCAGAGCGAGCGCGGCTGCCCGGTGACGAGCCATGAGATCGCGCAGCGCCAGGCCATCCCCGAGCCCTACCTGCGCCAGATCCTGGCCCTGCTGTCGAAGGACCGGCTGATCGCGTCGAACCGCGGTCCCCAGGGGGGACACATGCTCGGCCGGCCGGCCTCGGAGATCAGCCTGCGCGACATCCTGATGACGCTGGAGGGGCAGACGACCCCGATCGACCAGATCCTCGCGCTGCCGTGCACGATCGAGATCGGCACCGAGCACTGCGTGATCCGCGAGTGCTTCCTGGAGGTCAAGAGCGCGATCGAGAAGCTGCTCGCCTCCATGACGCTCGAGCAGATGGCGAGCCGCCAGCGCGAGATCATGGCCCGGAGGATCTCGGTGCCGCTCGACCTGCCCTGCAACCTGCCCTCCCGGCCCGCGGCGCTCCTGCCCATCCTTCCCGACTGAGAAGAAGAAGAAAAGGACATCAGGGACACCAAGGACAGCAAGGACGCCGGGTCCTCGTCCTTGAGGTCCTTGAGGTCCCTGGTGTCCCTGGTGTCCTTTCCGGAGCGCGGTTCCGGCGGTGCGGTATGATGCGCGGCTTATGGCACGCAAACAGACCGAAGATCCCCAGCTTTTCCGGATGCGCCACTCGGCGGCGCACCTGATGGCCGCCGCGGTCCAGCAGCTCTGGCCCGAGGCGAAGTTCGGCGTCGGGCCGCCGACGCGCAACGGCTTCTATTACGACATCGACCTGCCGCAGCCCCTGGGCGCGGAGGACCTGCCGCGCATCGAGGAGAAGATGCGCGAGCTGCGCAAGGCGAAGCTTCCCTACGTGCGCCGGGAGATCGGCATCGACGAGGCGATCTCCTACATGGCGGACGCGGCGCAGCCGTTCAAGGTCGAGCTTCTCGGCCTGCTCAAGGAGAAGGGCACGACCGCCGTCGCCAAGGAGACGGGCGACGAGTCGATGGCGGCTTCGAGCGACGGTCCTGGAGCGGGGGGGGTCGACCAGGTCAGCTTCTACGAGACCGGCTCGTTCGTGGATCTCTGCCGCGGCCCGCACGTGGAGCACACGGGCGAGATCGGCGCGTTCAAGCTGCTCAACGTGGCCGGCGCCTACTGGCGCGGCAACGAGAAGAATCCGCAGCTCCAGCGCATCTACGGCCTCGCCTACAAGAACGACCAGGAGCTCAAGGCCGAGGTGCAGCGGCTGGAGGAGGTCAAGAAGCGCGACCATCGCCGCCTGGGCAAGGAGCTGGAGATCTTCACCTTCGCGGACGACGTCGGCGCCGGCCTGCCGCTCTGGCTGCCGAACGGCGCCGTGCTGCGCAAGGAGCTGGAGAAGCTGGCCACGGAGTTCGAGCGCCGCGACGGCTACCAGCCGGTGATGACCCCGGTCCTCGCCAAGGAGGACCTCTACTACCGGTCGGGCCACCTGCCGTACTACAAGGACGACATGTACGCCCCGATCGACATCGAGGGGCAGAAGTTCTACCTGCGGCCGATGAACTGCCCGCATCATCACCTGGTGTTCTCGTCCACGAACCGGTCGTACCGCGAGCTGCCGCTGCGCCTGGCGGAGTACGGCATGTGCCATCGCTACGAGGCGAGCGGCGTGCTCACCGGGCTCATGCGGGTGCGCGGCTTCACCCAGAACGACGCGCACATCTACTGCACGTACGGCCAGGCGAAGGAGGAGTTCAAGCGCGTGATGGCCCTCCACGCGCGCTATTACGATCTCCTCCAGATCCAGGACTACTTCATGCGCTTCTCGCTGCCGGACCTGGACAAGCTCGACAAGTACGTCAACGAGCCGGAGAAGTGGCTGGCGGCGATGAAGATCGTGCGCGAGGCCATGGAGGAGTCGGGGCTGCCCTTCGAGGAGAGCCCGGGCGACGCCGCGTTCTACGGCCCCAAGATCGACTTCATCATCGAGAGCGTGGTGGGCAACGAGTACGCGATCTCGACGAACCAGCTCGACTTCCTGGCGACCGAGCGCTTCGACCTGCGCTACATCGGCGAGGACGGCGCCGAGCATCCGGTCTACGTGATCCACCGGGCGCCGCTCGGCTCGCACGAGCGCTTCGTGGCGTTCCTCTTGGAGCACTACGCCGGCGCGTTCCCGACCTGGCTGGCGCCGGTCCAGGCCATGATCGTGCCGATCTCGGACCGCCACGAGGAGTACGCGCTGGAGGTCAAGGCGAAGATCTTCGGCGCCGACGTGCCGACCGCGACCGGCGGCGCGCGGGTCGAGGTCGACCTCTCCTCGGAGCGCATGCAGAAGAAGATCAGGAACGCCCAGGTGAAGAAGATCCCCTACATGCTGGTGATCGGCGACGCCGAGCGCGATGCCGGCGAGGTGGCCGTCCGGCATCGCTCCGGCACCGACCTGGGCAAGATGACGGTCGAGGCGTTCCTGGAGCGGGTGACCCGGGAGGTCAAGGACCGCCGCGATCTGCCAGCGGCCGGTTGATTTTCCCCCTCTCCCCCGCGCAGGCGGGGGAGAGGGCCGGGGAGAGGGGGGATGGGATCAACCTGCTTGTGACGCTTGTCACAAGCAGGGGAGTTTTGTGCTACACTCCGCCGCGCCGAGGAGAGCGGGGGAGTGCCCAGGAGAGGTCCGTGATGCCCGAGGACCGGGGAAAAGCTGACACCGAGTGGATGAAGCTCTCGGGCGTAGGGATCGAGCTCGCGGCCGCGGTCGGCGGGCTCACCCTGGCGGGCTGGTGGTGGGACCGGCACTTCGGCACGGAGCCCTGGGGGTTCTGGATCGGGCTCACGATCGGCATGGTGGGCGGCATGTACAACCTGATCCGTCAGGGACTGGCAGCCGGCGGCAACGAAACCAAGAAGCGAAACACGAAGCGCGACGACGAGCCATGACCGATGCCCGACCGCCGGCCGCGGAGTACCTGCGGTTCCTGGCATGGGTGGCGGGGGTGGCGCTCCTGATCGCGCTGGTCGGCGCGCTGCCGACCCGGCGGCTGGGTGGCGAGGAGGCCATCCCCGCCATGATCGCGGGGTGCGCGGTCTGCGCCCTCGCCTCGGCGGCGGGGGGGATCGCGGTAGCCCTTGGACGAAATAGCGGCAAGGCGACGGACCCGGCCGGACGGCTCAACGCGATGCTGCTGTCGATGGGGCTGCGCCTGGCCGTCGTGGTCGGCCTCGGCGCCGCCGCCCTGGCCAGCGGATTCGAGCGCAAGCCGCTCCTGCTCTGGATCGGGATCAGCTACCTGGCGCTGCTCGCGGTCGACGTCCGATACGCGGTGAAAGGCTTCTAAAGAGAGACCGAAGGGAACGTGGAGACGACATGACCTTCTTCCTGATGTTTGCGACGGATCCCATGGAGCACGTGGTCCAGCATCCGCTCATCGAGCGGACGGCCGACCTGGGACTCCTGACCCCCGAGGGCAAGATCTCGCTGCTGACCAATCAGACCGCGACGATGATCGTCGCCGGCCTGCTCCTGATCCTGTTCGTGCCGGCGCTGGTGCGCCGCCGCCGCGGCGCCGATGAGGTCGGCCGCCTGGTCCCGACCGGTCCGGCCAACGCCATCGAGGCGATCTGCGAGTTCATCCGCAAGGACGTCGCGCAGCCGAACCTCCTGGGCTACACGGACCGCTTCATCAAGTACGTCTGGAGCGTGTTCTTCTTCATCCTGCTCAACAACCTGCTCGGTCTGCTGCCGATCGCCGCGATCTCGCCGCTGTTCGGCACGCACGTCGGCGGCACGGCGACCGGCAACATCTGGGTGACGGCCACGCTCGCGCTGATGACCTTCTCGCTGATGGTCTTCAACGGCATCCGGCTGGGCGGCAGGCATTACTTCGCGCACTTCTGCCCCGGTCCGCTCTGGCTGGCGCCGATCCTGGTGCCGGTCGAGCTCGCCGGCCTGCTCGCGAAGATCTTTGCGCTCACCGTCCGTCTGTTCGCCAACATGCTGGCCGGCCACATTCTGCTCGCCGTGCTGCTCGGATTCATCCTGAGCGCCGGCACCAGCTCCCCTGCCATGGGGTATGGCATCGCCATCCCGGCCGTGCTGGGCAGCGTCGCGATCACCATGCTGGAGATCTTCGTCGCCTTCCTGCAGGCGTTCATCTTCACGTTCCTGACCTGCCTGTTCATCGGCCAGTCGATCGTGTTCCATCACGGCGACGAGCACGGGGCTCACGGGCGGGAGGCGGCGGCGCATCACTGATTTGATCCAATCGCCATGCCCGGACATGCGTGGGGCACTCGGGCCGTGAGGCGTGACTGCGATGGCGATTCGAAGAGGGCGGCCGGCCCCGCACGGCTGCCGAGACACGAAAGAAAGGAACTGTTTCTCATGAGCAAGAGGGCTTCCAAGATTTCCCTGATGATGATCCTGCTCGGCTTCGTGCTGATGTTCGCCTCGGTCGCTCCGGCGCACGCGCAGGAGCCGATCGATCCCGGCGCTGCGGGCGGCTCCTTCCTGTCCGCGGACGGCGCGGGCCGTCTGGGCGGCGCGATCGGCGCCGGCCTGGTGATCATGGGCGGTGCCGCCGGCATCGGCCGCATCGGCGGCAGCGCTGTCGAGTCGATGGCGCGCCAGCCCGAGGTCGCCGGCTCGATCAACACCTCGATGATCATCACCGCGGCCCTGATCGAGGGCGCCACGCTGTTCGCCGTCATCGTCTGCCTGCTCGCGGTGCAAGGCTGATCGAGATGGACCTCGCTCCCCTCCCCAATCCAGGGGAGGGGGCTTTGATCGAGTAATCCGCAATGATGCAGAGAGCTTTGACGATCCTGATCTCCCTGGCCCTCGCGGCCCCGGCCCTGGCCCAGGAGGCCGAGCACGCCGCGGGCGGAGGAGAGAACAACATCTTTGCCGGCAACGTCGGCAACATGATCTGGACGCTGGTGATCTTCCTGCTGGTGGTGGTGGTGCTCGGGAAGTTCGCCTGGGGTCCGATCCTCAACACGCTGCAGGCCCGCGAGAGCTTCATCCACGAAGCGCTCGCCACGGCGAAGCGCGACCGGGACGAGGCCGAGGCGCGGCTGCGCGAGTATGAGGCGCGGCTGGCGCAGGCGCGCGCCGAGGCGTCCGCCATCGTCGACGAGGGGCGCCGCGAC
Source organism: Thermoanaerobaculia bacterium (assembly GCA_045807605.1). Lineage (GTDB taxonomy): Bacteria > Acidobacteriota > Thermoanaerobaculia > Multivoradales > UBA5704 > DATMER01. The sequence goes on from JBJMGZ010000223.1 coordinate 8,387, forward strand.
GCCATCGTGGTCAAGCAGCGCATCGAGGAGGACGCCCAGCGCGAAGCCGACAAGCGGCTGGAGCGCGCCAGGCGCGAGATCCAGATCGCGACCGAGACCGCGACCAAGGAGCTCTACCAGCTCTCCGCGCGCCTCGCCACCGAGATGGCCGGCAAGGTGATCGGCCGCGAGCTCACCCCGCAGGACCATGAGCGCCTCATCGCCGAGTCGCTCGAAGGCTTGAAGGTCTGACCATGGCCAACGTGAGCGATCAGGGGCTGTCCATCGCCCGCCTCTACAGCCGGTCGATGCTGCAGATCGCCGAGGAGCGCGGCGAGGCCGACAGCCTGCTCGAGGAGCTCAACGGGCTGATCGACTACCTCGACCGCAACCCGGAGCTCGAGCGCTTCCTGGCGAGCCCGCTGGTGGACGAGGAGGACCGCGCCGACCTGCTGGAGCGCGCCTTCCGCGGCAAGGCGAGCGACCTGCTCGTCGACGGCCTCCAGATCGCCAACCGCAAGGGCCGGCTCGGCCTGCTGCGCGGCATCGCCGAGGGCTACCGCATCGAGCACCGCGAGCTGCGCGGCATGATCGACGCCCACGTGCGCACCGCCGTGCCGCTCTCCGAGCCGCTGCGCGCCAAGGTCCGCGAAGCGGTCGCGCGCCACACCGGCAAGCAGCCGGTGCTGTTCGAAAAGGTGGACCCGTCGCTGATCGGCGGCATCGTGATCGAGGTCGGCGGCGAGAAGATCGACGGCAGCCTGGCGAGACGGATCCGCGAGCTCGGGGCGAACCTCGAGCGCCGCGCCACGCAGGAGATCCTGCGCTCCCGGGCAGCGCAAGAAACTGAGCAATCCGAGGGACATCCATGAGATTCAAAGTCGACGAGATCGCGTCGGTCATCACTGAAGAGATCCGCAAATACCGGACGGAGGTCGACCTCTCCGAAGTCGGCAAGGTGCTCGAGGTCGGCGACGGCATCGCGCGCATCTACGGCTTGACCGGCGCCATGGCCGGCGAGCGCCTGGAGTTCGCCAACGGCTCGTTCGGCCAGGTGTTCAACCTGGAGGAGAGCTCGGTCGGCGCAGTCGTGCTCGGCGAGTACCTGGGGATCAAGGAGGGCGACGAGGTGCGCCGCACCGGCGAGCTGCTCTCCGTCCCCGTCGGTCCCGAGCTGATCGGCCGCGTGGTCGATCCGCTCGGCCGCCCGCTCGACGGCAAGGGCATCATCGAGACGCCGCACCGCCGGCCGCTCGAATTCAAGGCGCCGGGCATCGCCGAGCGCCAGCCGGTCAACGAGCCGCTGCAGACCGGCATCAAGGCCATCGACGCCATGATCCCGATCGGCCGCGGCCAGCGCGAGCTGATCATCGGCGACCGCAAGACCGGCAAGACCGCGGTGGCGCTCGACACCATCCTCAACCAGAAGGGGAGCGGCGTCATCTGCGTCTACGTGGCGATCGGCCTCAAGGAGTCTACGGTCGTCGGCCTGATCGACCGGCTGCGCGAGCACGGCGCGCTGGATT
>JBJMGZ010000224.1:0-8342 GCA_045807605.1 Thermoanaerobaculia bacterium
GGGCGTCTCCTCCGATCGGGCCACGGATATGACCGCCGAGAGACGCCCCGTGGGGCGTCTCCTCCGATCGGGCCCGGATATGACCGCCGAGAGACGCCCCACGGGGCGTCTCTACAGTGGGGGGAAGGAGCAGTGAGCACGTCCAACCATTCAACCCCAGGCGGAATCCCCCCGCCCACCTCAACGTTACCCTTTTCGAAACCATGAGATACCCAAAGCTCCTCCCGCTGCTCCTCTGTCTCCTCGCCGCAGCTCCGGTAACCGCCCAGGCTCCGGCTCAGGCCCCGCCCGCGCCGGCCGCCGCCGAAAACCTCGAGACCCTGCTCCCGGTCGATCCCGAGATCACGGTCGGCAAGCTGGCGAACGGCCTGACCTACTACATCCGCAAGAACGGCGTCCCGGCGGGACGCGCGGAGATCTGGCTCGTGGTCAACGCCGGATCGGTCCTGGAGGACGAGGATCAGCGCGGTCTCGCGCACCTGGTCGAGCACATGGCGTTCAACGGCTCCCAGGGCTTCGAGCACCAGGACCTCGTGCGCTACCTGGAATCGATCGGCATGCGCTTCGGAGCGGACGTCAACGCCTATACCACGTTCGACGAGACCGTCTACACGCTCACGGTCCCGACCGACCGGCCGGAGTTCGTGGAGCAGTCCTTCCGCATCCTCAAGGACTGGGCGGACGGCATCAGCTTCGATCCCGAGGAGCTGGCCAAGGAGCGCGGCGTGGTCATCGAGGAGTGGCGGCTCGGCCGCGGCGCCTCGGCGCGCATGGACGACCAGCAGTTCCCCATCCTCTTCCAGGGCTCCCGCTATGCCGAGCGCCTGCCCATCGGCCAGAAGGAGATCCTGGAGAAGGCCACGCCCGACGCCCTGCGCCGCTTCTACCGCGACTGGTACCGGCCCGACCTCATGGCCGTCGTGGCCGTGGGCGACTTCGATCCGGCCAACATCGAGGAGCAGATCCGCAAGCAGCTCGGCATCCTCAAGAACCCCGACACGCCCCGGCCGCGCGAGGTCTTCCCCGTGCCGCCGCACCAGGAGACCCTGTTCTCCTTCTCCACCGACCCGGAAGCCACGGACACCACGGTCGCCATCCACTGGAAGCAGCCGAGGCGCCGCGAGGACCGGATCGTCGACTACCGGCAGTCGATCGTCGAAGCGCTCTACCACGCCATGCTCAACCAGCGCCTCGACGAGATCGCGCAGCGCCCCGATCCGCCCTTCCTCTGGGCCGCCTCGAACACCGGCCGCTTCGTGCGCTCGGCCGAGGTGACCTCGCTCGCCGCGGGCGTGCGCAACGGCGGCGTCGAGACCGGCCTGGAAGCGCTCCTGACCGAGGTCGAGCGCGTCCGGCGCCACGGCTTCACCCCGGGGGAGCTCGACCGCGCCAAGAAGGAATGGCTCCTCGGCTACGAGCAGGCCGAGCGCGAGCGCGGCAAGATCGAATCCCCCACCTTCGCCGAGGAGTTCGTGCGCGCCTTCACCTACGGCGAATCGGTCCCCGGCATCCCGGCCGAGGTGAAGATGGTGCGCGGCTTCCTGCCCGGCATCACCCTCGACGAGGTCAACCACCTCGCGGACGAGTGGCTGACCGATCACAGCCGGGTCGTGCTGGTCAACGCGCCCAGGAAGGACGGCACGGCCCTGCCGGCGGAAGACCGCCTCCGTTCCGTCTTCGCCGCCGTGGCGAAGCGCGAGGTCGCGCCCTACGTGGACCGCGCCGTCGCCGGTCCGCTGGTGGCGCAGGCGCCGAAGCCGGGCACGGTCGTCGCAGAGAAGCGCATCGACGAGATCGGCGTCACGCAGTGGCGCCTGTCGAACGGCGTGCGCGTGCTCTTGAAACCCACGGACTTCAAGAACGACGAGATCCTCCTCACCTCCTGGAGCCCCGGCGGCCACTCGCTGGTCCCGGACAAGGACTTCCCCTCCGCCCTGTTCGCCACCGCCCTGGTCGGCGAAGCGGGCTTCGGGCAGTTCGATTCCATCTCGCTCGAAAAGGCGCTGGCGGGCCGGTCGGTGCAGCTCGGGCCGTACATCGCGCAGCTCGAAGAGGGGGTCGAAGGGGGCTCGTCCGTGCGCGACCTGGAGACGCTGCTCCAGCTCGTCTACCTGAGCATCACCGCCCCGCGCCAGGACGAAGCCGCGTTCCGCTCGGTGCTCGACCGCATGCGCGCCTTTGCCGAGAACCGGCTGGCCGATCCCGGCGAGGTCTTCAACGACGCCATGATGCGCGCCCTCACCCAGGGCAATCCGCGCTGGCAGCCGATCTCGCCGGAGCTGATCGGCAAGGTCGATCCCGATCTCGCCTGGCGGATCTACCGCGACCGGTTCGCGGACGCGGGCGACTTCACCTTCCTGCTGGTGGGCAGCTTCCAGCCCGAGGCGATCAAGCCGCTGGTGCAGACCTGGCTCGGCGGCCTGCCCACAGAGGGGCGCAAGGAGTCCTGGCGCGACGTGGGAGTGCGGCCGCCGGACGGCGTGGTGGAGGTCAAGATCGAGCGCGGCCTGGAGCCCAAGAGCCAGGTGCAGATCGTCTTCACCGGCGAAGCGCAGTTCAGCCGCGAGGCGCGGCACGAGATCGCGTCGCTCTCCGACGTCCTCGACGTGCGGCTGCGCGAGGTCCTGCGCGAGGACATGGGCGCCGTCTACGGCGTCGACATCAACGCCGGGCTCGACCGCCGGCCGCGCGAGCGCTACACGTTCACGCTCACCTTCGGCTGCGCGCCCGAGCAGGTGCAGCCGCTGATCCAGGCCGTGTTCAAGGAGATCGAATCGATCCAGAAGAACGGCATCGGCGAGAGCTACGTCCAGCAGGTGCGGGAGAAGCAGCGCCGCGAGCGCGAGACGAGCCTCAAGACCAACGAGTTCTGGCTGTCCGCCCTGGAGTCCTACGATTCCGAGGGGCTCGACCTGCGCGACCTGCCGCGCTACGAAGAGCTCGTCCAGAAGGTGAGCTCGAAAACCATTCAGGAGGCCGCCCAGCGCTACCTGCGCCGCGACCGCTACGTGCTCGGCGAGCTCGACCCGGAGAAGAAGGCAGCGAAGTAAATGTAGGGGAGGGGTTTACCCCCTCCCGGGCGGGGGCAAGCCCCGCCCCTACATCCGGAATGTGGGCACTGATATGAAAACCCTTCTTTTCACTCTGGCGGCTGTCCTTCTTCTCGCCCTCCCCGCCCACGCCGCCGAGCGGGTCCCCGGCCAGTTCATCGCCAAGACCTACACCGAAGCCCTCGGCCGCGCCCCCGACCCCGAAGAGTGGCAGCAGGCCGTGGCCTGGTTCGCGGCCACCGGCTGCCGCGCCTCCACCCTGAACGCCTGGTCGCGCAAGGTCTACCTCTCCGGCGATTACGCCTCGCGGGGCTACGACGCCCCGGAAGAGCTGCTCACGCTCTACCGCGGCGTGCTCAACCGCGAGCCCGACCCGACCGACTTCTTCATCCGCCTGAAGGCCCGGCGCCGGGGCCAGGACTTCCGCGACACCGTGGATGCCTTCTTCTCCACCCGCGAATTCCGCCGCCTCACGAAAAAGATCTGCGGCGCCCAGACCAGCTACTCCTTCGGCACGCAGCCGGTGCTCGCGCTGCCGCTCTCCGTGAGCGGCGCGGGGTTCGAGGGCACGGGCGCAGAGCTCCAGGCGCTCCTCGACGCCACTCCCGCGGGCGAGACCGTCTATCTCGCCCAGAAGGCCGTGGTGCGCCTCAACGCGCCGCTCGTGATCCCGCCGAAGGTGACGCTCGCCACGGTCGGCTTCCCGGAAACGATCCGCTACGCCCGGATGGCCCGGCTCGTCCGCAACGCCGGCTTCAAGACCGCGGCCGTGACCCTCCGGGACGGCGCGGCGCTCGAACACGTCTGGGTGGACGGCCAGCGCGGCGTGGTCGGCTTCGTCGACGACGGCATCAACGTCCGGCTCCTCGGCGGCGACAGCACCCGGATCCGCAACAGCGTGATCACCAACTCCGCGGGCTGGTCGAGCGTGCAGGTCTTCGGCACCTCCGAAGGCTTCCCCTGCCGCACCGTCCAGGTCTGGGGAAACCTGGTCACCGCCTACTCCAGCGGGCATGTGCGCGGCAAGCTCAAGCACAACCCCTGGACCGACGGCCTGAGCATCTCCTGCGAGAGCACCATCGTCCAGGACAACCAGATCGTGGACGCGACCGACGTGGCCATCGTGCTCTTCCGCGCCCATCCCGCGGTCCAGCGCTCCACGGTCCGGCTCAACCGCATCCTCGCGGCGGGCAACCCGGCCTACGGCGCGATCTCGATCGACGGCCTCGAGGGCCGCGGCACGAAGCCCGACTTCCACGGCGCGATCGTCGAGGACAACACCTTCTGGACCGGTCCTGGAACGCACTTCGACATCGGCATCGCGGTCGGCACGAAAGCCTGGTTCGGCCCTCCCGCGGATCTCGCGAGCGGCGTCTGGGTGATCGACAACACCACGGCCGGAATCCCCACCCGGGTGGACAGCGGCATCGCGGTCAGCGGCATGCTCGAAGCCACGGTCACGGGCAACGACCTCGACCTGATCCTGGTCGACGTCTCGCGCTGCCCCACCGCGGCCGTGGGAGCCTCGGTCGCCGCCGGCTGGGCCTCAGGGGAGATCCAGGCCTACAGCGATGCCGTGTACGACGGGTGCATCGGGCATTGAGAGCTCTCTGGCAAACCATCCTTCCGTGATGTAGGGGAGGGGTTTACCCCCTCCCGGGCGGGGGCAAGCCCCGCCCCTACAAGAGTCGCAAGCGCAGCCTGAGCTAGAATTCCACGCCATGTCCAAAGAGATCGTGGATACGGCGGGTCCCCGGTCCCAGGCCATGCGCCGCGTGCGCGGCGACCTCTTCGAGCTCACGGAGCCGCCCTCCGACCCTCGCCTCTCCAATGCCGACCTCGCTCCCACCCGGGTCGAGCAGCGCACCTGGACCACCTACCACATCGCCTCGCTCTGGATCGGGCTCTCGGTCTGCATCCCGACCTACCTGCTCGCCGCCGGCCTCGTCCAGGGCGGCATGAGCTGGAAGCAGGCGATCTTCACGATCCTGCTCGGCAACGTGATCGTGGCCATCCCCCTGGTGCTCATCGCCCACTCGGGCACGCGCTTCGGCATCCCGTTCCCGGTGCTCGCGCGGGCCTCCTTCGGCACGGTGGGCGCGCACGTGCCCGCGATTCTGCGCAGCCTGGTGGCGTGCGGCTGGTTCGGCATCCAGACCTGGATCGGCGGGCAAGCGATCCAGACCATGCTGGTGACCGCGTTCCCCTCCTGGGCGCAGGTGCCGGGCGGCGCCTGGATCGCCTTCTTCGCGTTCTGGCTCTGGAACATGGTCATCGTGGTCCGGGGAACCGAATCGATCAAGTTCCTGGAAGCCTGGGCAGCCCCGTTCCTGATCGTCGCCGGCCTGGCCCTCCTCGCCTGGGCCATGCTGCGGGCCGGCGGCCTCGGCCCGATCCTCGCGCAGCCGAGCCAGTTCAAGACGACCGGCGAATTCCTCGCCTTCTTCGTGCCCTCGCTCACCGCCATGGTCGGCTTCTGGGCCACGCTCGCGCTCAACATCCCCGACCTGTCCCGTTACGCCAAGGACCAGCGCGCCCAGGTCCGCGGCCAGTTCCTCGGCCTGCCCACGACCATGACGCTCTTCTCCTTCATCGGCATCGCCGTGACCTCGGCCTCGGTGCTGATCTTCGGCGAGGCGATCTGGGACCCGGTGGCGCTGCTCTCGAAGCTGGGGAGCCCACTGGTCATCCTGATCTCCCTCTTCGCCCTGTTGATCGCGACGCTCACCACCAACGTGGCCGCGAACGTCGTGGCCCCGGCAAACGGCTTCGCCAACCTCTGGCCTGCGCGGATCACCTTCGCGATCGGCGGACTGATCACCGGCGTGATCGGCGTGGCGATCATGCCCTGGCGTCTCCTCTCCGATTACGGCACCTACATCTTCGGCTGGCTGGTGGGCTACTCCGGCCTGCTCGGCCCGATCGCCGGCATCTTCATCGCCGACTACTGGCTGATCCGCAAGACCAACCTCTCCCTCCCCGACCTCTACAAGGAAGATGGCATCTACGGCCGCTGGAACGGAAAGGCGCTCGTGGCGCTCGCCGCGGGGGTCGCCATCGCGCTGATCGGCCTGGTGGTGCCGGAGCTGCGGGTGCTCTACGACTATGCCTGGTTCGTGGGCTTCGCCGTGGCGTTCGTCCTCTACTGGGCGCTGATGAGGGGCACGCCGGTGCTGGATCTGGACGGCGTCGGTCAGTCCTCGGTCGAAAGCTTGCGGTAGCGGACCCTGGTGCCGCCTCCGCTGTAGGTCTCGATGGCGATCGCGCCCTCCTTCTGGAGCTGTGCGAGCGCGTGGTAGAGCGTCGTGCGCGGTGGGTCGTAGCCCAGGGCGCGGATGACGTCCCTGCGTTCGAAGATCTCGGGGAGCTCGGGGAGGACGTCGTCCAGATCGGTCACGACGGAGTAGCGCTCTCGCATCGGCTTGGGAGCGGGCGCGGGCTCGACCGGGGCCGGGGCCGGGGAAGCTTCCGGGGCGGCGGCGGACGGTTCATCGAGCCCCTCCTGCCAGAGCCGGTCGAGGGATCGGATCCGGGCCTCCTGGGCCGCGTTCATCAGGGCGACGTCCGCGCGATGCTGCTCCTCGAACGCGCGCCGGCGCTCCTCGTACTCTTCCCGTGTCATGGCGTCCTCCTGGTGGAAGCATACGGAAACGGGCGCCCTGCCGTCGAGCGCCCGCCGCGCGGCCCGGGAGCCCTGCCCGGCGGCCGGGTCCTCCTCCCCGACGACCGGTGATGCCTGTCCGCGCCTCGGGTGACGTTCCCGGACGACCGGGCAACGATTCCGGACGGTCGGGATGCCTTTCCCCGTCAGCAGGAAAGACTTCTGGACGATCGGGAAAGGTTTCCCGGTCGTCGGGAAGGGCTTCTGGACGATCGGGAAGGAGTTTCCGGTCATCCAGAAAGACTTCTGGACGATCGGGAAGAGGTTCCGGATCGTCCGGAAAGGCTTCTGGACGATCGGCAAAGGTTTCCGGATCATCCGCAAAGGCTTCTGGACGATCGGGAAGAGGTTCCCGATCATCCGCAAAGGCTTCCGGACGATCGGCAAAGGCTTCCGGATCATCCGGAAGGGCTTCTGGACGATCGGGAAGACTTTCCGGATCATCCGCAAACGATTCCGGACGATCGGGAAGGGGTTCCCGATCATCCGCAAAGGCTTCCGGATGACCGGGAAAGGTTTCCCGATCATCCAGGAGGGTTTTTGGATCGTCCGGAAAGCTTCCGCGATCGTCCGGAAAGGTTTCCCGATCGTCCGGAAACGGTTCCGCACCGTCCGGAATCCTTTCCCGATCGTCCGGAAAGCTTCCCCGCTGGCCGGGAAGGGTTGCGCGATCGTCCGGAAGGGTTCCCCGCTCACGGGGAAAGATTTCTCGACCGTCCGGAAGGGTTCCCCGCTCATCGGGAAAGGTTGCCCGCTCATCGCGAAACCTTTCCCGGTCATCCGGAAACGTTCCCTGCTGACCGGGAAAGGTTGCCGGACCATCCGGAAGGGTTGCGCGCGGATCGGGAAAGGTTCCCCGGCCGTCGGAAACAGTTCCCCGGTGACCGGGAAAAGTTCTCCGACCGTCCCGAAGGATTTCCCGATGACGGGGAAGGTCCTGCCGGCCGTCCGGAAGAGCCCGGTGCTGACCGGGAAAGGTCTCCCGGTCGTCCGGAAGGGTTGCGCGCTCCTCGTGGAGGGCTTCCCGGCCGTCCGGGAAGGGACCTGGGTCACCGCGGAAGCATCCTCGATCCTCCGGAACGTTGTCTCGCTGGGCGTGGACGGTCTCAAGCCCTGATCGAGCCAGTACCGCGCCTCGGGATGTCGTTCGAGGAACGGCCTGGTGACGCTCGGCGACCTCACTCGCCCTCTCCCCCCCGTGCCCTCGCTCCTTTCTGCGTGCGCTCGGTCACCGCTTGCTCGATGGCGTTGAGCTCCACGTCGCTCAAGCTCAGCTCGTGCACGTTGCGCAGGCTCTCCAGATCGATCGCCTGGAGGTCGGAGGCCACGTTCTCGGCGGCGAGGATGACCCGCTGAAAGCTGCCGAGCAGACAGGCCTCCTGGGTCAGCGGCCGCTTCCCCAGCCGCATCTCGGCAACCTCCTCCAGGGTCGGGGCCGGAATGGTCGACTGCCCGGTCTGAAGGATCTCCAGCGCGGCTTCGAACATCTGCACCACCTGCTCGGCCGTGCCGACGATCCTCAGCAGGTCTTCGCTGCTCAATCCTGCGCTGGCCTTATCTCTCACGGTCATCGCCTCCCATCCATTCTTCTGCAATAAATCTGGTCAAAGTTGATTGATGATGTCTCGGTT
>JBJMGZ010000225.1:0-2910 GCA_045807605.1 Thermoanaerobaculia bacterium
GTCGATCAAGTCGGCGTATCGGAAGCTGGCGCGCAAGTACCACCCGGACGTCAACAAGGATCCCAAGGCCGAGGTCAAGTTCAAGGAGATCGGCGAAGCGTACGAGGTCCTCAAGGATGCCGACAAGCGGCAGAAGTACGATCAGTTCGGGTCGAACTGGAACCGGGCCCGGCAGACGGGCGGGCCGCCTCCGGGCTACGAGGGCGTCCACTTCGACTTCGGCAACGGCGGCGGGTTCGACTTCGGCGACCTCGGCGGCATGGGCGGCGGCAATGAGCGGTTCAGCTCCTTCTTCGAGATGCTGTTCGGAGGGGCGGGAGGACCGGGGGGCGCGCGGCGCCGGGGGGCAAGCCCGGGCGCAGGGTTCGGCGCAGGTGTCCCAGGCGGCGATGGCGGCGGCAACATGGGCGGCAATACGGAAGCGACGCTCCCGGTCACGCTCGAGGAGGCCATCCAGGGCGGCACGCGCGAGATCTCGATCACCGACCCGAGCACCGGGCAGCGGCGGAACCTCTCGGTGAAGATCCCCGCCGGCGTCCGCAGCGGCCAGAAGATCCGGCTCGCCGGACAGGGCGGCCAGGGCTTCGGCGGCGCGCCGGGAGACCTGCTCCTGAAGGTCGAGATCCAGCCGGACCCGCGGTTCAAGGTCGAAGGCTCGGACATCCAGACGACCGTGGCGGTCTCCCCCTGGGAGGCGGCCCTGGGCGGTGAGGCCGAGGTCGAAACACCCACCGGCCCCGTGCGGGTGAGGATCCCGGCGGGCTCCTCCTCCGGGCGGAGAATCCGCCTGCGCGAGCGCGGGCTCTCGCAGCCGGGCGGCGGCAAGGGGGATCTCCTGGCGGAGATCCGCATCGTGATTCCCGATCAGCTCTCGGCGCGCGAGCGCGAGTTGTTCGAGCAGTTGGCGGAGGCTTCGGAATTCCGGGCCCGAGCCTGATATCTGGACGGAGGGCACGACAATCATGGACATCAATAAACTGACTCAGAAATCGCAAGAGGCGCTCCAGAGCGCCCAGACCAAAGCGCTCCGCTACGGCCACCAGGAGGTGGACGGCGAGCATCTTCTCCTGACTCTCCTCGAGCAGCCGGAGGGGCTCATCCCCCGCCTGCTGGCGCGCATGGAGGTGCCCACCGAAGCCCTCAAGGCCGAAGTGGAGCGATTGCTGTCCCAGCGGCCCAAGGTCTCCGGACCGGGCATCGAGGCGGGCAAGATCTACCTCACCCAGCGGCTGCAGCAGATCCTGGTGCGGGCCGAGGACGAGGCCAGGCGGCTCAAGGACGAGTACGTCTCCGTCGAGCACCTGCTGCTGGCGATGATCGAGGAGGGCTCCGCCTCGCCGCTCGGCCGTCTGCTGGCGCAGGTCCGCCTGACGCGCGATGCCGTGCTCGCCGCCCTGACGGCGGTACGCGGCAACCAGCGGGTGACCAGCGCCATGCCGGAGGTGGCCTACGAGGCCCTCGAGAAGTACGGCGTCGACCTGGTGGCCGAGGCGCGGCGCAACAAGCTCGACCCGGTCATCGGCCGCGACGCGGAGATCCGGCGGGTCGTCCGCATCCTGTCGCGCAAGACCAAGAACAACCCGGTGCTGATCGGCGAGCCGGGCGTGGGCAAGACGGCCATCGTCGAGGGTCTCGCGCAGCGCATCGTGCGCGGCGACGTCCCCGAGTGGCTCAAGGACCGCGCCATCTTCTCGCTCGACATGGGCTCGCTGCTCGCCGGCGCCAAGTACCGCGGCGAGTTCGAGGAGCGCCTGAAGGCCGTGCTCAACGAGGTCAAGCAGAGCGAGGGGCGGATCCTGCTGTTCATCGACGAGCTCCACACCATCGTCGGCGCCGGCAAGACCGAGGGCTCGCCCGACGCGGGCAACCTCCTCAAGCCCATGCTGGCCCGCGGCGAGCTGCACTGCATCGGCGCCACGACGCTCGACGAGTACCGCAAGAACATCGAGAAGGACGCGGCCCTCGAGCGGCGGTTCCAGCCGGTGACGGTCGATCCGCCGACGGTCGAGGACACGGTCTCGATCCTCCGCGGCCTGCGCGAGCGCTTCGAGGTCCACCACGGCGTGCGCATCCAGGACAACGCCCTGGTTGCCGCGTCGACGCTCTCGAACCGCTACATCACCGATCGCTTCCTGCCGGACAAGGCCATCGACGTCATTGACGAAGCGGGCGCGCGTGCGCGGCTCGCCGCGCAGGTTCCGCCGCCGGAAGTGTCGCAGCTGAAGGATCAGCTCGAGGGCGTGAACACGGAGAAGGAAGCGGCCGTTCGCGACCAGAACTTCGAGCGCGCAGCGTCACTGCGCGACAAGGAGCGTGAGCTGCAGGGCGACATTCGCAAGAAGCAGGACGAGTGGGAGAAACGCCGCCAGTCTTATCGGCCGGTGTTAGGCGAGGAGGAGATCTCCTTCATCGTCAGCCGATGGACAGGCATTCCGGTCATGCGACTTCAGGAAGCCGAGACGGCGCGACTGCTTCGGATGGAAGAGGAGCTGCACGCGACGGTCGTGGCCCAGGAAGAGGCCATCAAGGCGCTCGCACGCTCGATTCGCCGCAGCCGCGCGGGCCTCAAGGATCCGGATCGGCCGATCGGCTCGTTCATCTTCTGCGGCCCGACGGGTGTTGGAAAGACTGAGCTCGCCCGCTCGCTCGCGAAGTTCCTGTTCGCCGACCAGAATGCGCTCATTCGTGTCGACATGAGCGAGTACATGGAAAAGTTCTCGGTGTCTCGCCTCATCGGCGCGCCGCCGGGCTACGTTGGCTACGAGGACTCCGGAACCCTAACGAAGGCCGTGCGACGCAAGCCGTACAGCGTCGTGCTGCTCGACGAGATCGAGAAGGCGCACCCGGATGTCTTCAACATTCTTCTCCAGGTGCTGGACGAGGGACATCTCACCGACAACTACGGCCGAG
>JBJMGZ010000226.1:0-13770 GCA_045807605.1 Thermoanaerobaculia bacterium
GCGGCGGCCGGCGACCTGGACAAGGCTCTGCGCGAGCTCGCCGAGGCCGCGGCCGAGACCCTGCAGGTCGAGCGCGCCAGCGTCTGGCTCTTCGACGAGGCCCGCACCCGCATCGACTGCGTGGAGCTCTACGAGATGGGCCCCCACCGGCACTCCCGCGGCATGGCGCTCGCCGCGGCCGACTTCCCCGCCTACTTCCGCGGCCTGGAAGAGGAGCGGGCGATCGTGGCCCATGACGCCCACCGCGATCCGCTGACCCGCGAGTTCGGCGCCACCTACCTCGGCCCGCTCGGCATCGGCGCCATGCTCGACGCGCCCATCCGCGTCCACGGCCGCATGGCCGGCGTGGTCTGCCACGAGCACGTGGGCGGGGCGCGGGAGTGGAGCCCGCAGGAGCAGGGCTTCGCCGCCTCCGTCGCCGATCTCGCGGCCTTCGCGCTCGAAGCCGTCGAGGGCGCCGCGGAGCGCCGGCGCGTCGAGGACGAGCTGCGCCAGGCCAAGGAGACGGCCGAGGCCGCCAGCCGCGCCAAAGACCATTTCCTGGCCACCCTCTCGCACGAGCTGCGCACGCCGCTGACGCCGGTGCTCGCCCTCGTCTCGGCCCTGGAGGCGGACGAGGAGCTGCCGCCGCGGGTGCGGCAGGCCCTGGCCGTGATCCGGCGCAACGTCGAGCTGGAGGCGCGGCTCATCGACGACCTGCTCGACCTGACGCGCATCTCGCGCGGCAAGCTCGAGCTGCGCCGCGAGGTCGTGGACCTGCGCCAGCTCCTCGCCCATGCCATCGAGGTCTGCTGCGGCGCCGACCTCGGCTCCGACCGCATCCGCCTGGCCCTGGAGCTGGGCGCCCGCGACCACCGCGTGTGGGCCGACGCCTCGCGCCTCACCCAGGTGCTCTGGAACCTGCTCCACAACGCCGTCAAGTTCACGCCCGAGGGCGGGGAGGTCCGCGTGCGCTCGTGGGACGAGGACGACGGGCGCACCCTGGCCGTCGAGATCGCGGACAACGGCATCGGCATCGATCCCGAGCTGCTGCCGCGCATCTTCGACGCCTTCGAGCAGACCGACCGGCAGATCACGCGGCGCTTCGGCGGGCTCGGTCTGGGGCTCTCCCTGAGCCGGGCGATCGTCGCGATGCACGGCGGCACCCTGGCGGCGGCGAGCGCCGGACCGGACCGGGGCTCCGCGTTCACCCTGCGCCTGCCGGCCGGCGACGTGCCCGCGGCCGCTGCCGCCTCGCCGCAGCGGGCACCCGAGGCGAGGGCCGCCGCGCCGCTGCGGTTGCTCCTGGTCGAGGACCACGCCGACACGGCCGAGGCCATGGCAGACCTCTTGCGTGCCCTGGGCCACGAAGTTACCGTGGCGGGGTCGGTCGGGTCCGCCCTGGGTGCCGCCGAGGCGCGGGCAGGGCGCATCGACCTGGTGGTCAGCGACCTGGGGCTCCCCGACGGCAGCGGTCTGGACCTGATGCGCGAGCTTTCCGGCCGTTACGGCCTGAAGGGCATCGCGCTCAGCGGTTACGGAATGGAGGAAGACGTGCAGCGGAGCCGCGAAGCGGGCTTTTCGAAACACCTGACCAAGCCGGTCGACCTGCAGGCGCTCAAGGCGGCCATTCTGGCCTCGGCGGGGGAGTAGGGAGTGCCATTGGAGCATCCCTTCGTCCTGATCGTCGATCCCGACGCGTCCCGCCGGGAGCGGGTGCGCTCGGCCCTGGGCGGCATGCGCGTCGAGGAGGCGGAGAGGCTGGAAGCCCTCCGGGGCCTCAGCCCGGACCTGGTGGTCGCGGATCTGCGCCAGGGGCTCGATCTCCTGGGCGAGCGCGATGACCTGCCCGTGATCCTCCTGGGAGGGGCCGGGGAGCCTGACGCCTGTGCCGTTGCCCTGAATGCGGGGGCCGACGACTTCCTCGCCGATCCCTTCGATCCTCACGAGCTCTATTGCCGCGTCTGGACCAGGCTGGAGCAGGGCTGTGCGCGGCGCCAGGCCGCCCAGCGCGAGCGCGAGCTCCTCGCCGAGGCCCACATGGCAGCCGAGGCCCTGGAGCGCAGCCGGCGGGCCGAGCAGGCGCTGCGGGACACCGAGGAGGAGCTCCGCGCCGCGAACGAGGCCAAGGACCGCTTCCTCGCGACGCTCAGCCACGAGCTGCGCACTCCGCTGACGCCGATCCTGGCCCTGGTCTCGAGCTTCCAGGAGGACGACCGGCTCCCTCCCGACCTGCGCTCCCATCTCGCTGTGATCCGGCGCAACGTGGAGCTGGAGGCGCGCCTCATCGACGACCTCCTCGACCTGACGCGGGTGGCCCGGGGCAAGCTCGTGCTGCACCGCCAGGCTGCCGACGTGGCCGAGGTCCTGGCGCACGCGCTGCGCAGCGTCCGCGGCGAGATGATGTCCAAGGGCGTCCGCCTCGCCGTCGATCTCGCGGAAGGGAGGCTGCTCGCCTGGGCCGACCCGGCGCGCCTCACCCAGGTCTTCTGGAACCTGCTCAGCAACGCGCTCAAGTTCACCCCCGAGGGGGGCACGATCACGGTCCGCTCGCGCCTGGAGGCAAAGACGGTCACGGTCGAGGTCTGCGACACCGGCATCGGCATCGACGCGGAAGTGCTGCCGCGCATCTTCGGGGCTTTCGAGCAGGCCGACCCCCGCATCACCCGCCGCTTCGGCGGTCTCGGTCTCGGCCTCGCCGTCAGCCGCGCCCTGATGCGCCTGCACGGCGGCGACCTCGCGGCCGCGAGCGCAGGCACCGGTCAAGGCGCCACGTTCACCGTCCGGCTGCCCGCCGGGGTGCCGCAGAGGGAGCTCGACGAGACGATCGTGACCTTCCCCCGCGAGTCGGAGCCGCGCCTCGACCGGGGACTGCGTCTCCTCCTCGTGGAGGACCATGCCGACACCGCCGCGGCCATGGCCGACCTGCTGGGCACCCTGGGGCACGAAGTGACGGTCGCGGGAAGCGTCGCCGGCGCCCGCGAAGCCGCGCAGGGCCGCGAGCTGGAGCTCGACCTGGTGATCAGCGACCTCGGCCTGCCCGACGGCAGCGGCCTGGACCTGATGCCCGAGCTGGCGGCCCACGGGCTGCGCGGCATCGCGCTCAGCGGCTACGGCATGGACGAGGACATCCAGCGCAGCCGCGAGGCCGGCTTCACCTCCCACCTGACCAAGCCCGTCACCCTCCAGATGCTCCAGGAGGCGATCCTTCAGGCGACCCGGCGGTAGGCGGCGGGACGCAGGTGGCAGTCCCCTTGCTTGCCTCTTCATCTCTGGGCGTGGCTTTACCGGAGAGGAGGCTTCATGAAGAGACTCTGGATGCTGATGATGGTCCTTGCCGTCGTCCTGGCGCTCGGCGCCTGTACCGGCACGGGTCAGGGCAACACGTCGACCGCGGCCGGCGCGGCGACCACCGCGGGAACTGCCACCACCGAGACGAACGCGGGCGAGAGCGGCACCGGCAGCATGGGCACCGGCACGGCCGCGGCCGGCCCGACCAGCGCCGCGGGCACCGCTGCCGCCGCGCAGGGCGGCCCCGGCGGACCCTGCTCGAACGTGCGCTGCGCTTCGTGCCCCGAGGGACAGACCCCGTCCCTGCAGCCGCCGAACTGCTGCGCGTGCGTGCCCGTCGATCAGAGCATCACGGACTGCTCGACCGTGCGCTGCGCGGCCTGCCCCGAGGGGCAGCACCCGGCCCTCACGCCGCCGAACTGCTGCCGCTGCGTGCCCGACTGAGGTCCGGCTCGTGAGCGCTCCGCCCCGGGCGCGGAGCCTCGGGCCACGGATCGCGGCTCTCGCCGCGGTCCTCTTCGCCGCCGCCGCCACGCTCACGGCGAAGACGGCCTGGGACCTTCTCCCCCGGGCGCGGAGCTTCCCCTCCTGGTTCGTCCCCGCCTTCGTGGCCGGCGTGGCCGTGCTCGTCCTGGCCGCGGGGATGGAGACCCTCGGCATCTGGCGAGCCCGGCGCTCGGCCCGGCCGGCGGGTGGAAGCCTCGCCGCTCTCGTCTGGACGCTGCTGCCGCTCTCCTTCGTCTGCACCTCGACCGTGCATCAGCTCTATCCGTTCCGGCTCTCGGTGATGCAGGCGTTTCGCGAGGTCGGACCCGTGCTCGGCTTCAACCTCGCCCTGACCGGGATCGGCTTCCTGGCCGCCATGGCGCTGGCCGGGCTCTACCGCTCCGGGCGGCGCGAGCAGGCCCTGCTGGGATTGATGGCGCTGGGGTTCGTGCTGCTGGTGCCCAACGACGATTGTCCCAACCCGTTCAACGAGACCTGGATCGCGGCCGTGGGGGCGTCGCCGCTCATGTTCCTGCCCAATCTCTATGCCAGCCTGTTCGGTCTGGGGGCGCTCGTGGGAAATCGACCGCGCTGGAGCGCGCTCGCGCTGGCGGGGACCTGCGTGGCCGTGGCGCTCCTCGGGATCGGGCACTCGGCGAAGATCATCTGGTAGAGGGGCGCAAGACCCAGGCGAGCCCGGCCAGCCCGGCGAGGGCCCCCGCCGATAACAGGCCCCGCTTGTGCCTCGTGGCCCAGAGCTGCGGGCTGCGGTCCGTGGCGCGCTCGTCGAAGTCGCCGTGCGCGCCGTGATCGCCCGGCACCGGCTGCCAGAGGTTGTTGGCGCGGTTCCTGTTGTCCAGACCGTCGTACTGCTGGGCGTCGTAGCCGTTCCGGGCCAGGTAGCGGTCCGCGATTCCGGGGGCGATCCTGTCCCCCAGAATCCCGACGACCGTGGGCCTGCCCACCCAGACCTCGCGCCGCGGGTGGTCGGAGGCCCAGACGATGGCGCGGGCCGCGACCTCGGGCTGGTAGATCGGGGGCATCGGCTGCGGCTTGCGCGGCAGGCGGCTCTTCACCCAGCCGAACTGCGGCGTGTTGAGCGCCGGCATCTGGACCATGGTCACCTGCACGCCGCTCCTGTCGTGGAGCAGCTCGGAGCGCAGCGAGTCGCAGAAGCCCTGGATGGCGTGCTTGGCGCCGCAGTAGGCGGACTGGAGCGGGATGCCGCGGTAGGCGAGCGCCGAGCCCACCTGGACGATCACGCCCTCGTCCCGGGGCAGCATCCGCTTCAGGGCCGCGAGCGTGCCGTAGACGCAGCCGAGATAGGTGACCTCCGTGACCCGCCGGTACTCCTCGGGCTCCGTCTCCTCGACCGGGGAGAAGACCGACACCATGGCGTTGTTGACCCAGACGTCGATGGGTCCGAGCTTGCGCTCGACGAGCGCCGCGGCCTCCTCGACCTTGTCCGCGTCGGCCACGTCGAGGGGCAGCACGAGCGCCCTGCCGCCCAGCTCCTCGACCTCGCGGCGGGCGGCCTCCAGCCCGTCGACGCCGCGGGCGATGAGCCCGATGGAATCCCCGCGCGCGGCAAAGGCACGCACCGCGGCCCGGCCCACGCCCGCGGAGGCCCCGGTGACGACGACTCTGCGCTTCTTCGATCTCATGGCCCAGGTGATTGCAGGACTGCTGCCAGGGGGGTTGCGACAGCTGCTGTAGAGTCGCCCTGCATCCCATGCACGGAGCCTCCTCAATGACCAAGCTTCTCTCCGATCGCGAACGAGCCCTGGCGGAGGCGATCTCCCGGCTGGCGTACGGCAACCCCTTCGGGACGGAGCGCCTGACCTGGGAGCGCCAGGCGCTGGGAGACGAGTTCACGCCGTTCGACGTGGTCTGGCACTCGCGGGGGGACGCGGTCAACCCGAACCTGCTGCGGATCGCGCCCCGGGCCGAGGAGCTGGCGACCGCGCTGCGGCAGCGCCTCGCCGGAGCGCGCGCCTCGCGGGAAGAGCTGGGCCTCTACCGCGACCTGGTCTCCTACGTGCTCTACGGCCGCTACCAGGAGCGCTTCTTCAAGGCGATCCTGGAGCCGAAGACGGGGGAGCGGCGCGCGGCGTTCGGCTTCTACCGCGACTTTGCCGAGGACTACGGCTGGTTCCTGGACCTGCCGGGTCCGCGCCGGGAGGAGACGCCCGATCCGGCGCACCTCTTCGCCTGCTTCTTCCAGATCCGGCGGGCGTTCCACTTCACCTTCCGCTCGATCGTGGGCGGCTCGCTGCCGGCGGCGCGGCTGCGGGCGCAGGTCTGGCAGTCGATCTTCACGCACGACCAGCGGCGCTACCAGCGCTCGCTCTACCGCACCCTGGGCGACGTCACCACCCTGGTCACCGGCCCCTCCGGCACGGGCAAGGAGCTGGTGGCGCGCTCGATCGCCGGGTCGCGCTACATCCCGTTCGATGCCGACGCCGGGGCGTTCCGCGAGAGCTGGGCGGAGTCGTTCTTCCCGCTCAATCTCTCGGCGCTGTCGCCGACGCTCATCGAGTCCGAGCTGTTCGGCCACCGGCGGGGCGCGTTCACGGGCGCGGTGTCGGACCATTCCGGCTGGCTGGAGGTCTGCCCGCCGCTCGGTACCGTCTTCCTGGACGAGATCGGCGAGGTCGAGCCCGCGATCCAGGTGAAGCTGCTGCGCGTGCTGGAGACGCGCACCTTCCAGCGCCTGGGGGAGAGCCAAGCCCGGCGCTTCCAGGGCAAGGTGGTCGCGGCCACGAACCGCGACCTCGCCGCCGAGATGCGCGCCGGCCGCTTCCGGGACGATCTCTACTACCGTCTCTGCTCGGATCTGCTGGTCACCCCGTCGCTGCGCGAGCGGATCGCCGACACGCCGCGGGAGCTGACCGACCTGGTGCTCGCCCTGGCGCAGCGCGCCGTGGGGGACGACCTCACCGAAGAGGTGGCGCGGGACGTGGAGTCCTGGATCCGCGACCACATGGGCTTGGATTACCCCTGGCCGGGCAACGTGCGCGAGCTGGCGCAGTGCCTGAACAACGTCCTGATTCGCGGCGAATACCACCCGGCGGGGGAGGGGGGCGCCAGCGGTGCCCGGGAGCGGCTTGCGGAAGAATTCCTCTCCGGCGCACTGACCGCGGACGAGCTGCTGCGGCGCTACTGCACGATCGTCTACGCCCAGGCCGGCAGCTACGAAGAGGCGGCGCGACGCCTGGAGCTGGACCGCCGCACGGTCAAGAGCCGTGTGGACCCCGAGCTGCTTGCGCAGCTCAAGCGCGCCTGGGGCCGGGGGTGACGGATCAAGGAAGGATGTCGCCGACGTTCAGCTCGAGGTCCGGGAAAGCCAGGGGCGCGATCCGGTCGCCTTTCCGGAGCTGGCGAACGTCGCGGAAACCCATCGGTGACGGCTGCCGGTGGACCTCTACGAGGTTCCTTGTGAGGTCGACGAGCCAGAATTCGCGGATGCCCCGCCGTGCGTAGAGGGGAGCTTTGACTCCGCGGTCGAAACCAACGCTGGAATCCGCGACCTCGACGAGGAGGAGGATGTCGTCCGGGTTGGGATGGGAGCTTGCATAGAAGTCATCCCGCCAGCGCAGGAGAGCCATGTCGGGTTGGGGCTCGGAGAGGTCGTTCAGAACGACCGGATTCTGGGGAGCCAGAATGGCCTCCGCTCCCTTCAACAGATGATTCAGACGGTTGACACACCCCGCATGCCGGCTCCCGATCGGCGCCATCCGGTAGATTTCCCCCTCGATCAGCTCAAAACGGTGGTCCTCGGAGAGGATACCTGTTTCGCCCATCGAGTGGTACTCCGAGACGGTAAAAAGCTTCTTCAGAGGCTCCGCCATGGCGAATGGATTATAGCGCGTCTATCCCCCCACCGCCTCCGCAACCTCGATCGCGTTCAGCGCCATGCCGCGGGTGAGGTTGTCCATCACGGCCCAGAACCAGAAGCCCCCAGCCGCGTCCACGCGAACGGTGCCGACGATGACCTTGTCGCTGGTGGCCGAGTCGATGGGGCCGAGGTGGCCGGGGTCCTTCGCGAGCTCGATGTACGGATTGCCCTTGAGGGCCTTGTGGATCGCCTTCGGGTTCGGGCTTCCCCCGAAGCGGACGTAGAGGCTCGCGGACAGGCCGTGGAAGATGCCGCCCTGCAGCACCTGGAGCGGGATCGGCGGCGTCTCGGGCACGATCTTCTGCAACAGCTCGGAGAGCGGCAGGGTCTCGGAGGCCGTGGGCAGCAGGTTGAACGAGAGCTGCGCGCCGTAGACCGGCGTGGGGGTGCGGCGGATCATGGCCACGATCTCCCGCGTCTGCTCGAACAGCTCCTGGATCCCGGCGTCCCCCTGCACCGAGGCCGGCTGGATCAGCGTGGCCACCAGGTCGACGGGCTGGAACGAGCGCAGCGGCGCGAGCACGTGGGCGAGCAGCACCAGCGCCGGGTGCGGCGAGAGCAGGCGTGCTCCCGATCGCGCCGCGTCGGTGTTCACCCCGGCCACCACGGGCATGCCGTCCTCGAGCGCCGCGTCCGGCGAGAGCACCACCACGATTGCGCCGGCGGGCACGTCGTCGAAGAGCGGACGGTTCTTCCCGATCGGGCCGCAGAAATAGACGGTCGAGACATCCTTCAGGGCCTCGGGCTCGTAGCGCTGCACCAGGGCCGCGGCGCCCATCACCTCGGTGAGGGTGCCGACCTCCTCGGGATCGGTGCTGAGCAGCTTGACCTCCCGCCACTCCTTCATGCGGGCTTCGAGGCCCTCGCGCAGCTCCTTGCCGACCAGGCTCGCGGGATGGAGGATGGCGATGGTGCTCATCGGCGGAGGGGGGGCAGGCCGTCGTCCATCGGAGGATCGACCTGCTCCACGTGGATCTCGGGAGCGACCGCCTCGGGCTGGTGCCGGCCGCCGCGCCCGCGGATCTGGCCGAAGAGCCAGAGCGCCGGCCCCGACAGGGTGTAGGCGACCGCCAGGATCAGGAAGACGGCGTAGGGCTGGTAGTAGATCACCAGGAACAGCGCCGCGATCGGCACGGCCACCCGGTAGCTCATCCGCTGGCGCGGATCGAACCCCTTGACGCTGCGGTAGCGGAAGGTCGAGACCATGAGCAGGCCGACCAGCAGCAGCGAGACCGCCACCAGGCCGAGCATCCACCACTTCCACTCCCGGTCGGGAGCATAGAAGAGGAGCGAGCAGATCGTGCCGGCCGCGGCCGGCGTGGGCAGGCCGACGAACCAGCGCTTGTCCACCACCTTGTGCTGCACGTTGAAGCGGGCGAGCCGCGTCGCGGTGCAGACCATGAAGAAGAGCGGCAGCAGCCAGGCGTCGCGGTGGAGCTCGTCGAGCCCCCAGAGATAGGTCAGGATGGCCGGCGTGGCGCCGAAGGTGATGACGTCGGCGAGCGAGTCGTACTCCTTGCCGAAGTCGCTCTCCGTGCCGGTCAGCCGCGCCATGAGGCCGTCCAGCGTGTCCACGATGGCGGCCACGAAGACCAGGATCGCGGCGAGCCGGAACTGTCCGCGCAGACCGCAGACGATCGCGTAGAACCCGAGCAGCATGTTGCCGATCGTGAACAGGCTCGGCAGCAGGTACGCGCCCCGTTGCAGCCGTTGGGTCATGCGGGGCCGATGCGGATGATCGCGGGGCGCGTCCTGGATCACTTGGCGGGTTCTCCCGGGGGGAGCGCCATCGGCGTCGTGCCGTTCTTGACGCGGTCCCCCTTCTTGACCTTCACCTCGTAGCTTTCGGGCACCAGCAGGTCCACCCTCGATCCGAACTTGATCAACCCCATCGGTTGACCCCGGTGCACATGATCTCCCTCTTTCAAATAACAGACCACCCGGCGGGCGAGGAGGCCGGCGATCTGCCGCACCCCGATCGTGTCGCCGTTCTGGCGGCGGATCACGGTCAGGTGCTTTTCGTTGACGTCGCCCGCGTCCTCGCGGAAGGCCGCGACCTTCTTGCCGACGGTGTAGCGCGAGGCGATCACCTCGCCCGCCGCCGGGACTTTCTGGACGTGGACGTCGAACACGGAGAGGAAGGTGACGATCCTGTGGTATCGACGGGCGGGTCCCGGGCCGATCTCCGGGTCTTCGATCGTGTCGATGCGGGTGATCAGGCCGTCCGCCGGGGCCAGGACGACCCCGGACTCGCCCTCGTAGCGCCGGGTCGGATCGCGGAAGAACAGGAGGACCAGGAGGCCCGTGACGAGCGCCGCGATGGCCCAGCCCGGGTGGTCGAACCAGTAGAGGATCGCCGCCGCGAAGACGAACGGCAGGACGAAGGGCCAGGCCTCTTTGGCGAACGTCATCGGCGCTCCGGGCCCCGGTCAGGCGGAGACCCGGCTCTCCCGGTGGGTGCGCAGGATGGCCTCCATCTGGTCCTTCAGGACCAGCTTGTGGAGCTTGATGCGTTTCTCTTCGGCCTCGTCGTCCTCGGAGAGGAGCGATTTGTGCTGGATGTCGTGGAGCCGCCGCTCGTACTCCTGATGCTCTTCGTACAAGCGGCGGAAGTCGCCATCGGTCTGAATGAGCTCCTCTTTCAGCTCGTCGCGGGTGGGCATGGCAAGGGCCTCCTTGACTGCAGAGATGTGGAGATGTTGTGAGGAAAGACGGTGCGACCGGCGGCGAGCGGGCTCACCTGCGGACCGCCTCCGGGCGACGACCCGCGCACGCTCCCCTCCAGGGGAAGGCGAGGGTCGGGGGTGTCGAACGTGTCGTCATGCCGTAGCCGGATCGAGGATAGCACAGCCCCTCACCCCGTGGCATGAGACGCCCCACGGGGCGTCTCTACAGTGGGGGGCAATTTTCCGGCATGGATGTAGAGACGCCCCGTGGGGCGTCTCATGCGGTGAGGGCCTTATCGCGCCAGAGAATAGATCGCGGCATCCGTCCCGTCCCGGTAGTAGCTCCGGCGGCGGCCGGCGCGCTCGAAGCCGAGGGCCTGGTAGAAGGCGATCGCCCCTTCGTTGTCCATGCGCACTTCCAGGTGGCAGGACCCGACCTTGCCTTCCTTGAGCCTGCGCAGCCCATGCTCGACGAGCGTCCGCCCCACGCCGTGCCGGCGCTCCGCGGGATCGACCGCGAGCCGCAGCAGCTCGGACTCGCCGCCGCCGTGGCGGAACGCCACGTACCCCGAGGGTGGCGCATCGTCCCAGCTCGCCACGAGCAGGAACCCGCGCGGGTGGCCGAACTCGTAAGCGAGGAGGTCGAAGGGCCAGGGATCGGCGAAAGCCGCATCCTCCAGCCAGGCGATGCGCGGCAGGTCCTCCACGCCGGCCTGGCGGATGAAGAGGACAGGCTTCAGGGCTTGCATTCCCCCGATCTTATGACAGACGGTGCGGGCGGGGCTGCGTGACGGCCGGAGGGCGTGAGTAGAGGGGGTGGGTCAGGCGGCCGGGATCCCACTCGCCGGGTGCCAGCCGGAGAATCGTGGTTGCCAGCGGCCCGGCCTCGATCAGCCGGATCTCCGCGGGCCAGTCCGGACGCTCCGCCAGCCGCGAGACGCCGAAACCGGTGACGGCCGTGATCTGGGGGACGAGAGAGGGAAGGGCGCTGCCATGGACCAGCTCCATCCCGCTCAGCGGCTCGCCCGCCCGGAACGCCTGGGCGCTCCACTCGCCCCGGAGGGCGTCCACCGCGGCCACCACGATGTTTTCGCCGCCGGCCCGGGCGGCGAGCACCCCCAGGGTGGGGATGGCCGTGGCCGGGACGCCGAGGGCCTGGTGCAGCCCCAGGGCTGTGGCCAGGCCGATGCGCAGGCCGGTGAAGCTCCCCGGCCCCTGGAGGGCCAGGACGCCGCCGAGGTCGGCCGGCTTCGCGCCGGCCGCGGCGAGCACCTCGCCGATCATCTCGAGCAGGCGCCCCGAGGAGCGCTCGATCTCCACGGCGCGCTCGGCCAGCACGTGGCTGTTGCGGCCCAGGGCGACGCTCACCTGGGGGGAGCCGGTGTCGAGGGCGAGGAGGAGGGGCATGGTGGGGGAGTATAGGCCCTCCGGATATACTCCCTTTCCATGCCGCCCGCCCCCGCCCCTCCGAGCCTGTCCCTCGGCGCGCTCACCCCCATGCTTCGTCAGTACCTGGAGGTCAAGGCGGCGCACCCGGACGCCATTCTGCTGTATCGCATGGGCGACTTCTTCGAGATGTTTTTCGACGACGCCCGGCAGGCCGCGCCCATCCTGGAGGTGCAGCTCACGGCGCGCAACCGCGGCTCCGAGAACGAGGCGCCGATGTGCGGCGTCCCCCATCACGCGCTGGACGCCTATCTCGCCAAGCTGCTCGCCGCGGGCCTGAAGGTCGCCATCTGCGACCAGGTCGAGGACCCCGCCCAGGCCAAAGGGCTGGTGCGCCGCGAGGTCACCCGCGTCGTCACCCCGGGCACGATCAGCGATCCGGGCCTGCTCGACGGCAAGGAGGAGAACCTCCTCGCCGGTCTGACTTGGGATGCGCAGGGCGGCGCGGGCGCGTTCCTCGACCTCTCGACCGGGACGTTCTTCGTGCGGCGTTGGGGGAGCGCCGAGGAGGGGGTGGACGATCTCGCGCTGCTGCGGCCCCGCGAGGTGCTCTTCCACTCGGACCGGGGGGAGGAGGGCTTTCCCCTGGCCATCCGCGAGTGGGCCGAGCGCGAGTGCCCGTGCCGCACCCCGCTCGCCGGCGACCGCCTGTACGACCCGCGCCGGGCCGAGGACCTGCTCCAGCGCCAGTTCCAGGTGGGCACCCTGCGCGGCTTCGGCCTCGTCGAGGGGGAGCCCGCGGTGCGCGCGGCGGCGGCGGCCCTCGCCTATGCCCAGGAGACGCAGAAGAGCCTGCTCTCCCATGTGCGCGGGATCGCGGTCCGCGAGGCTCGCGACCGCCTGGTCCTGGACGCCGCCACCCTCGCCAACCTGGAGGTCTTCCGTCCCCAGCGCCAGGAGCTGGCGGCCGGCAGGCGGCGCACGACGCTGCTCTCGGTCCTCGACCGGACGGTGACCCCGCCGGGCGGGCGGACGATCCGCGAGTGGCTGAGACGGCCGCTGGTCGATCCCGAGGCCATCGCCGAGCGCCACCGGGCGGTCGGCGAGCTGGCCCATGACAACCCGCGGCGGGAGCGGCTGCGCGACCGGCTGTCGCGGGTGGGAGACCCGGAGCGCACCCTGGCCCGAGCCGTGCTCGGCACCCTCAGCCCGCGCGAGGCCGGAGCCCTGCGCGACGGGCTGGCCGAGGTGCCCGCGATCCTCGGCGAGCTGGCGGACGCCGGGTCCGCTCTCCTCGCCCGCATCGCGGCCGCCGATCCCCTGGCGGACCTCCATGCCGAGCTGGCCCGGGTCCTCGAAGAGGCGCCGGCGCCCAACCTCCAGGACGGGGGCGTCATCGCGGCCGGGGTCGACGAGGAGCTGGACCGGTACCGCTCGCTCGCCAGGGACAGCAAGCGGCACATCCTGGCCCTGGAGCTTCGCGAGCGCGAGCGCACCGGGATCTCCTCGCTCAAGATCCGCTACAACAAGGTCTTCGGCTACTACCTGGAGATCACCAAGGCGAACCAGACGCGGGTGCCCGCGGACTACATCCGCAAGCAGACCCTGGTCAATGCGGAGCGCTACGTCACGCCGGAGATCAAGGAGCTGGAAGAGCAGATCCTCTCCGCGGAGGAGCGCCAGATCCATTTGGAGAGCGAATTCTTCCGCCAGCTCACGGCGACGATCGCCGCGGCGGCGCCGGGCCTGACCGCGCTCGCCTCCGCCCTGGGCACGCTCGACGTTCTGGCCTCGTTCGCCGAGGCCGCGGCCCGCCACCGCTACGTGCGGCCGGTCATGGGACCGCCGGGGAGCCGGATCTCGATCCGCGAGGGCCGCCATCCGGTCGTCGAGCTGGCGAGCCGCGATGCGTTCATCCCCAACGACGCGGAGCTGGACGCCGAGAGCGCGGGCATCGTCCTCCTCACCGGGCCGAACATGGGCGGCAAGTCCACCTACCTGCGGCAGGTGGCGCTGATCGTCCTCATGGCCCAGGCCGGCAGCTTCGTGCCCGCCGACCAGGCC
>JBJMGZ010000227.1:0-4131 GCA_045807605.1 Thermoanaerobaculia bacterium
AGCGCGGCAGGCGGCTCCAGCGCTCGGCCAGCGGCCGACCGAGCAGCAGCAGGCCCGCCGTGGCCGAGACCGTGAGCTGGAAGGTCACGGAGAGGACGATGTCCGGCCGCTCCAGCACCAGCAGCACCACGGCCCATCCTAGGGCGTTGACCGCGGCCGGCGGTCGCTCGGCGAGCAGGGCTGTCACCGCCAGGAACCCCATGACCGCGGCTCGGACCAGAGCCGGCAACGGACCCACCAGCAGAAAATAGAGGGCGATCGCCGCGAGCATCAGGACCAGGCGGAGCACCCGCGGGAACGCGCCGGCCAGCAGCCAGACTGCGCCGGCCACCAGCGCCACGTGCACTCCGGATACGGATAGCAGGTGATAGAGCCCGGTCACGCGCAGCCCGCGCTTCCATTCCAACGGAAAAGTCGAGGCGTCCCCGAGCACCAGGGCCCGGGCCAGCGCCTTGCCGGGACCGTCCGGTGTCGCCTGGTAAGCCGTCTCCACCTTTCCGCGGAGGGAGGCGGACAGTGCGGCGATCGGACCGGGAGGCGCTTCGACGTCGACGAGGCTGCGGCTCTTGACGCGGATGCGCCACGGACCGGGGTCCACCGGCATGCGGTTGGCGAAACCGGACGAGCGGCCGAGGTACGCCTTCAGCCGGAGGCTGGTCCCGAAGGGCGGCGGGTCCTCGGCGCCGGGCAGGTGGAGGAGCACCTCCAGCTTCGGCGTGGCCACGCGGCCCTCCTGCCGGAGACGCAGCACCTCGGCCGGAGCCGACCAGCCCGGCTCGTCATCCGGCGCGTCCGGAGCCCAGTGGCCGGAGACGCGCACGACCGCCTCCACCGGCCGGTCGAGATCGAATCCCGCGACCGGACTGCCCGGGAGGTCGTGGCGCACGGTTGCCGCGATCATCCCCACCGCCAGGGCAGCGAGGCAGAAGCCGGCTGGGCGGCGGAGCGCCAGGCCCAGGGCGGCGAGCGCGATCAGCAGAGGAACGGAGAGGGACGTCAGGTAGAACGAGACCCAGGCCCCGAGAGCCAGGGAAAGGGAGGGGAGGAACAGCGGGGCATTGTTTTTCATGCCCAGCTAGAGACGTAAAACGCCTCTGAAATGTCATTTGCTAAAGGAACCCAGAGATATCCCTCTCTCCTGCAGGAGCGCCGGCAGCGCCGGGTCGGTCAGGGCCGCGGCCTCCTCCTCCCAGGCGTAATCCCAGTCATAGGCCGCGGCGAGCTCCGCTCGTCCCAGGCCGGGATGACAGACCAGCTCGGTTACTCCATCCACCTGATCGAGGCAGCGCCGGAGCCTCGCCGGGTTCAGATGGCCCGCGACCAGCACTCCAACGGTCCGGTCCGTGCCTCCGAGGGATCGGGCGCGCCGGCCCAGGGCATTGAGCCCGGCGAGCTGAAGCGCCCGCAGAGAGATGCCGGTCTCGGGCTCGCTCGGGATCCGCACCGCGGAGATCCCGTGCTCCTGCGCCAGCCTGAGCACGATCTCGAACAGCCGCGGCAGCATGTGAAGGTGCTGGTGGCTGTTCAGATGGACGACCCGCAGCCCGGTCGCGAGCAGCCGTTCCAACTGGGCGCGCAGCTCGGTCTCCAGGTCGGCGGCGTGGAGGCGCCCCAGGGCGTAGCGCGCCGCGAAGACCGGATACCCGGAATGGAGCCTCCCGTCCGGGTCGACGAGGGAGGGGATCGTTTCCGGAGGGGAGAGCGGGCGCTCCCCCACCAGGGTCAGGTGGGCTCCCACGTCCAGCCGCGGGCGGTCCCGCAGGAGCTCGACGGCCGGCTCGAAGGCCTGCCCGTTCGGGGAGACGCTCACCGCCGTCACGATCCCGCCGTCGTGGGCCGCCAAGGCTCCGCGGGTCATGCCGGGATGCAGGCCGACGTCGTCGGCCGTGACGATCAGCCGCTTCAAGGGTGCGCCGGCTGCGGGTCCGAGGTGGGCTGAAGGGGTTGCCGGCGGTGCGGATGCTTCATTTCGGGATAGAGCTGGATCAGCTCGCGGAAGATCTGGAAGATGACCGCCGGCGACGAGAGCGTCGACTCGCCGCGGCTGCGCGGGAAGTAGTCGAGGCCGAGCTGCTGGATCACGAAGCCCAGGTTGCGCGCCTTGACGATGAGCTCGGCGTCGATCAGCGACCCTTCCGAGCGCAGCTCGATCGCCTCCAGCACCTCGCGCCGCATCAGCTTGAAGGAGAAGTTGACGTCCCTGTGCGGCCAGCCGAAGAGCAGGCCGATCAGAGTGTTGTAGAGGTAGGAGTAGACCGTGCGCCGGAACCCTTCCGTGGTGCGGTCGAGGCGGTAGCCGGCGATCATGTCCGCCCGCGTGACGTGCAGGGCCCGCATCGCCTTGCCGATCACCTCGGGGTCGAACGGCAGGTCGGCGTCCATGTAGACCACGACGTCCTTCTGTGCCGCCCCGTAGCCGGTCTTGAGCGCCCCACCGAGCTTGCGGTTGACCTCGTGCTGAAGCAGCCGGATGCGCGGGTTCAGCTCCATCTCCGCGCGGACGATCTCGGCCGAGCGGTCGGTCGAGGCGTCGTCCACGATGAGGATCTCGTAGTCGAACGGCTCCAGGGCCTCGACCGCGCAGGCGATGGCGTGCTCGATGCTCAGCTCCTCGTTGAACATCGGGATCACCAGGGAGACGGAGCTCAGGGGTGTCTTCATGTCGGTCCTCACGAGCCGTGCACCTCGAGATGCACGAGCTGCACGGCGAGCCGGCGGGTGTCCGGCCCGGTGCGGGTCTCGGCCGGAACGAACGACGCTCCAGCCTGGAAAGCGACCTCCACCTCATCCAGGGGAGGAAGAGAAATCTCCACGCTCCGCCGCTCTCCCCGCGGGATCTCCAGGTCGGTCGCCGGAACGCCGCCGATCGTCACCGTCACCCGGTTGGAGGGCCAGGGCGCCGTTTCCGGGAGCGCGAGGGTCAGGGCCGCCCCGGGTGCCCCGCGCGGGAAGAGGAGGACCGCGGCGTCGGGACCCAGCCAGCGCCACTGCGCCTCGCGCGCGCTCGGCTCGTAGGCGTAGACGCCGCGTTCGACCCGGTACCGGCGCTCCGGAGGGATCGGAGAGAGCGAGACCACCCGGTAAAGACCCCGGCTGAGCTTGCCGTAGGCGTCGCTCTCCGGCCAGCGGAAGGTCCGCGCTCCCGGCCAGCCGCTCTCGCCGTTCCCCAGGAGATAGAGCGGCTTGCCCCGCTTGCCGGCGAAGCGCTCGAGCCCCTCGTCGATCAACACCCTCTCCGATCGGGGGAGGAGGTAATCGGCGTGCGCCGCCAGGACCGGCTCCAGCAGGAACGCGGTATGCGGCGCCAGGTTGCGGCGCGCCCAGTCGATCGCCTGGACCGGCGGCGACGGGCTCCGCGTGCGTGCCGCGAGGAACGGTCCCGCATAATGGACCGCCCCGGCCGCGAACAATCCCGCCATCAAGAAGGCGCCGGCCGGTATCCTCAGGCCTCGCAGGCGTCGCGCCAGGCTGTCCATCGCGACAGCGGCCGCGAAGGCGATCCCCAGCATGCCGGGCAGGGCATAGCGTACCGCATCCTGCGCGTTCATGACCGACAGGGCGAAGGTCAGCTCGATGCCCGTCAGCACGGCGAGGGGGAGAGCGGTCCGGAAGCGGCGGGCGGCCGCCACCGCGGCTCCGGTGGCAGCCAAGGCGAGGATCGGAAAGGAGAGCCACCGGTTTCCCCACGGATGGGCCAGGAAGCGCTTCGCCACTCCCGCCCAGGACATCGTGACCCGCGAGGCGTTGGTGTCGTACTTCGCCACCGCGCCGGCCTGCTTGGACAGGAACGGCAGGAAGCCGGACGGTCCGCCGACGGCCAGGACCAGCGGCACAAACCAGGCGAGCGAGACCGCCGTGAACGCGCCGAGCGCCACCCCCCAGGCTTTCCGCCGGCCGGCCAGGGCGAGCGCCACGGCCAGCATCGGCAGCACCGCCAAGGCCAGTTGCGGCCGGCACCCGATGGCCGCCGAGGCGAACACCCCGAGGGCCGCGGCCGGCAGCGTCCGCTCCCGCGCCTCCATCAGCCGCCCGGCCGCTGCCAGCGCCTGTGTCAGGAACATCAGGGCCGGCGGATCGGAGAGCGCGAGCGGTCCATACACCAGCATGGCCGGCGAGAAGTGGAACAGCAGC
>JBJMGZ010000228.1:0-9170 GCA_045807605.1 Thermoanaerobaculia bacterium
CGGGACGACCAGTCGCCGTTCTTCAAGGAGTCGATGAGCGAGCTGCTGCAGGGCGACGTCACCGACGAATCAGCCGCGACGGCGCTGCTCGACTATCTCTCGAAGCTGGACGAGATCGCGAAGCTGGAGCCCTGCGACATCCACTACCTCGAGGGCCAGCCCGGAAAGGGCAACGACGTGGCGCACGTGATCGCCCGTACCGCAGGCGCCAACCGCAAATATTACTACCGGCGGCGCGAGGCCGGCTCCTGGACGCCGTGGGAGCAGGTCAAGCTTGATATTGAAGGCAATCCGGTGAAGCTGACGGTCTGGCAAGGTCGGCTGTTCCTCTTCTGGGTCAAGGTGCTGCAAAAGGGGCCGCAAAATCCCCAGATGCCGCGGTCTGGACCGCTCTCCACCATCAACACTTGGGAGGTCCCGGCGCCTTCCCTCAGGGTCGAGGCGGTACTCTGCTGGAGCGAGTATTTCAACGGCAAGTGGCAGCCGACGAGAACGTCCGACCCGGAGCAGCCAAGCCTGCTTTACGCATACTTCAGTTATTTCGACCGTCGGTGGCTGCAATTGGATTGCCTCCCGGATGCCGACGGGCTGCGGGTCCGGGGCAACTACTACCGCAGTGGATTCCGGCTCTACAACACGCACAGCCTGCCCGCGCGCATGGACGATCTCGCTGTGGAGCAGTGGCAGGTCAATCCCCCGATCAGAACCTTCCGCTCGGCGGCCCACTACACTTACTTGTCGTATCCCGGCACCATATCCGTCCAGTCTGGAACCATCGAGGGCTGGTACTATACTTCGTATGAGCAGCGGGATCTCCTGAAGCTCAAGGCGTGGCCTGAGGGTCTGTTCCGGATTCTCGATCCAGCCGCAGTGTGGGTCTATTCCCACCTCCACCTCCGGACCCCTTGGCTCGCTCCCTTCCTCTTCGAGCACGGCAACCATCTCTTTTACGTCACGACGAAGGAGAAGCCGGCGTCGATGGCCGTGTCTGGCTTCGGCGCCTCCGCGCCGGCGGCGGCGCGAGCGAGCATTGCCGCCCTGCCGTCCGCCATCCCGGCGCCTCAGCTCTCGGTTTTGCCGAGCCCCGGCTCCGGCACTCCGTCCCGGTTTGCGCGCCTCCTCAACGATGCCTTTTCCGGGCCCGGCCTTGGCGCCGGCATCATGTCCCAGCCGCCGCAGCAGCGGTAAGAGCGAAAAGGAGACCTTGTCATGCCCGAACGCACATACACTTTCGAGAGCTTCTTCCATCCCTTCGTCGGCGAGCTCGTCGCGCAGGTCAACGAGAAGTCGCTCCCGGGACTCTTCGATCCCAAATTTCATGAGAGCCTGGCCAAGAGCTCCGAGGGGTTCTTCAGCCAGTATTACACCGAGCTTCCGAGCAGTCTCGTCAAGCTCGACACGCCGAAGAGGAAGGAGATCGACGTCGCCGACGGCGGGCCGTACTCCGTCTACAACTGGGAGCTGCTCTTCCACTTTCCCCTCGCCGTCGCCGTGCACCTCTCGAAGAACCAGCGCTTCGCCGACGCGCAGCGCTGGTTCCACTTCATCTTCGATCCGACGACGGACGAGAAGCCCGAGCCCGGCGTGCCGGCGGCGCGGCGCTTCTGGAAGTTCCTGCGCTTCCGGCAGGAGTCCGGCGCGCCGCAGATCGGCCCGCTGCTGGCGCTGCTCAGCAAATCCGCGGACCTGTGCACCCCGGAAGAGCTGAGGCAGAGAGAGATGATCCTCAGCGGCTACGAGGCGATCAAGAACAATCCGTTCCAGCCGCACGTCGTGGCGCGCACCCGCATCCTCGCCTATCAATACAACGTCGTCATGAAATACCTCGACAACCTGATCGCCTGGGGCGACAGCCTGTTCCTGCAGGACACGGTCGAATCGATCAACGAGGCGACGCAGCGCTACGTGCTGGCCGCGAACCTCCTGGGTCCGCGTCCGCAGCGCATCCCGGCTCCGGGCGTGGCGCCGGCGAAGACGTTCGCCCAGCTCATGGCGGAGCGCGCGAACGATCCCATGGGCAACGCGCTGGTTTCACTGGAGACCAGCCTGGTCCCGTTCAGCCAGACGACGCCGCCGCAGACCCAGAGCAGCCCCACGGAGGAGGCCCAGAACCGGGTGTTCTTCGGCATCGGGCGCACCCTGTACTTCTGCATCCCGCGCAACGAAAAGCTGCTCTCGTACTGGGACACGGTAGCCGACCGGCTGTTCAAGATCCGCAACTGCATGAACATCCAGGGTATCTTCCGGCAGCTCGCGCCCTTCGATCCGCCGATCGATCCCGGCCTGCTGGTCAAGGCCGCGGCCGCGGGGATCAGCGTCGGCGGCGCCGTCGCCGGCCTCGCCCAGCCGATCGGCCCGGTGCGCTCCCTGTTCCTCATCCAGAAGGCGCTGGAGCTCTGCGGCGAGGTGCGCGGCCTCGGCAATGCCCTGCTCTCCGCGCTGGAGAAGCGGGACGGCGAACGCCTCGCGCTGCTGCGCCAGAAGCACGAGATCAAGATCCAGGAGATGGCGCGCGAGGTGCGCTTCCTGCAATGGAAGCAGGCGCAGGACGCCACCGAGTCGCTGCTGCGCTCGCGCGCCAGCGCTCTCGAACGCTACAGCTTCTATCAACGCCTCCTCGGCCTGCAGAATGACAACAACGCTCCGGAGGATCTCCCCCTCGACCGGCGCAGACTGACCGAGGAGAATTTCGACGAAGCGCACAGCGCCCTGGTCGGGCAGTACGACAAGGCGCTCGCCATCCAGCCGTATCCGCAACTGAGGCTGGCCGGAGGCACGTCTCCCGCGGGCGGCCAGGGAAGCCTCCATCTCCACGTCAACGAGGACGCCGAGCTGAACGTGTACGGCCCCGCCGCCCGGACCCTCCGCATTGCGGCCGCGGTCAACGATACGCTGGCGCAGCCGCTCACCCTGATCCCGGACTTTGGCATCGACCTCCACTTCTGGGGCCTTGGCGGACACGCCAAGCTCATCGGCGGCTCCACCTTTGCCGCGATCGCGCACCAGGTGTCAGGCGTCTTGAACATCAACGCGATGATCCAGGAGAGCCTGGGTGCCAACGCCGCGAAGACGGCCTCCTACGAGCGCCGCGTCGACGACTGGCTCCTCCAGCACAACCTGGCCGCGCGCGAGCTCATGCAGATCGGCCGGCAGATCCTTTCCTCGCTGATCGCCGAGCAGGTCGCGCACCATGAATACCTGAACATCCAGAAGCAGATCGCGCAGAGCCAGGAGGTCGACCGCTTCCTGCACGAGAAGTACACCAACGAGGAGCTCTACGGCTGGATGCAGGGCGAGATCTCGCGGCTCTATTACGAGTACTACCGGTTCGCCGTCGACACCGCGCGCAAGGCCGAGCGCACCATGAAGCACGAGCTCATGCGGAAGGAGGTGGACGGCACCGACTACGTGAAGCTCAACTATTGGGACGCCGGCCGCAAGGGCCTGCTCTCGGGCGAGGCGCTCTATCTCGACGTCAAGCGGATGGAGATGGCGTTCCACGAGAACAACAAGCGCGAGCTGGAGATGACGCGCCATGTCTCGCTGCGGCAGCTCGATCCCATGGCGCTGCTGAGCCTGAGGGCGACCGGCCAGTGCACGATCACGATCCCCGAATGGCTGTACGACCGCGACTGCCCCGGCCATTACATGCGGCGGATCAAGAGCGTCGCGCTCTCCATCCCGGCGGTGGTGGGACCGTATACCAGCCTCAACTGCACCCTGACGCTCCAGAAGAGCACCGTCCGCAAATCGGCGCAGTTGAAGAGCGAAAAGTACGAGCGCGACGGCGAGGACAGCGAGCGTTTCGTGGATTATCGCAACTCGGTGCAGGCGATCGTCACGAGCGGCGGCGTCAACGACAGCGGCATGTTCGAGACCAATCTGCGCGACGAGCGCTTCCTGCCGTTCGAGGGCGCGGGCGCGGAGAGCACCTGGCGCCTGGAGCTGCCGGCCGACCTCCGCGGCTTCGATTACATGACGATCTCGGACGTGATCCTGCACGTCCGCTACACCGCGCGGCAGGATGACATTCTGAAAGCGAAGGCGGTCGAGGCGGTGAAGGCGAAGCTCCGCACCGCGAACCAGTCCGGTCTCGCGCTGCTCTTCAGCCTGCGCCACGACTTCGCGACGGAGTGGGCGGCCTTCGCGAACGGCACCGGCGACTTCAAGATGCGCCTGCGCAAGGACCACTTCCCGTATCTGGTGCAGAGCGAAACGCTGACGATCGAGGCGCTGGAGCTGTATGGCTCGAAGACCAGCGCGAACGTCACGGTCCCGGTGCCCGCCGGCCTCGCGGGGGGCCTGAACGGCACGGACCGCGCCGCCGATCTGAGCCTCCCGGCCGACGCCGCGATCCTCAAGCGCGACGCCGCGCAGGTGTTCCTGATCGTGCGCTATCGCTTGTAGGGATGAGCTCTACCGGGCCGGCTCCGAGCTCGGAGATATTGAACTGAGCCATCTAGCCGCCGCCCTCGGGCCCCTGGGCCTCGACCGGCACCGGGGGCGGTGGCGCGGCGCTCAGGCCGGCGCGGTAGAGGAGGGCGGCGATCCCGGCGACCACGGCGATGCCCAGGATCACGGCGGGCACGCCGGAGATCCAGGTGAACTCGCTGTCGGCGAAGTGCAGGGATTCGGGGATCGCGAACCATTGCATCTCGCGTGCCGCCACGGCCAGGGCGATCAGCACGCCGGCGAGGCCTTCGCCCGCGATCATGCCGGAGGCGGCGAGGACGCCGGGGTCCCCCTCGTGCGGCCCCTCGTGCCGGCGCGCCTCCACGACCCGCCGCACCAGCCCGCCGAGGAAGATCGGCGTCAGGCTGCCCAGGGGAAGGTAGATCCCGACCGCGAAGGCCAGCCCGGGCAGGCCGGCCAGCATGGCCGAGAGGGAGAAGGTGGCGCCCGTGCCCACCAGGCCCCAGGGGAGCGAGCCGGAGAGCACGCCGTCGATCACCGTCTTCATGAGCGTGGCCTGCGGCGCCGGCAGGTCGGGCGAGCCGAAGGTGTAGGCCTTGCCCAGGAGGAGCACCACGCCCGCCACCGCCCAGCATGCGAACGCCGCCCCGAGGAACTGCCCGGCCTGCTGGCGCGCGGGCGTGGCTCCCACCAGGTAGCCGGTCTTCAGGTCCTGCGAGATGTCGCCGGCCTTGGACGCGGCGATGCAGACCACGGTGCCCACGGTCAGGATCGCGAAGCGGGCGGATGGATCGGTCCATCCGAAGAGCACGAAGAGGGCGGCCGTGCCGAGAAGGGTCACCAGCGTCATGCCCGAGGTGGGGTTCGAGGAGACGCCGATGAGGCCCACGATGCGGGACGAGACCACCACGAAGAGGATGCCGAAGATCCCCACCCCCAGCGCGGAGATCAGGCGGGCCAGGAAGCCCATGTTCCCGGCGAGCAGGCCCGGCACGGCGACCAGAGTGATTACCACGAAGGCGGGTCCGGCGAGCACCACCCAGCCCGGCACGTCGCGGTCGGTGCGCGGCACGCCCGCGCCGCCCTCGACCCCGGCGTCTCCTCCCCGCACGCCGCGCACCCCTCTAATGACCGCGGCCAGGGAGTGGTACATGGTCGGCAGCGCCCGGATGACCGTGACGATGCCGGCCGCGGCCACCGCGCCCGCGCCGATGTAGCGCACGTAGCGGCTCCAGATCTGCCCGGCCGAGAGGTCGCGGATGAGGGTCGTGGACTCGGGGAAGAACGGCGCCGGCAGCCCCTCGCCCACCAGGCCGATGAGAGGTGTGAGCACCAGGGCGGAGATCAGGCTGCCGGAGACCATGATGGCGGACTGCTTGTAGCCGAGGATGTAGCCCACGGCGAGCAGGGCCGGCGCGATCTCCAGGGCGAGCTCGGCCTTGGGCAGCACGGGCAGGTGCGCGGCGAGGTCGGACGGGATCAGCACCGCGGCGCCCAGGGCGAGCTTGATGGCAGCGCCCACGGCCAGACCGATGAAGATCCAGCGTCCGCCCGAGCTTTCGACGGCCGTGGCGCGCAGCACCTCGGCGCAGGCCGTACCCTCGGGGTAGGGCAGCTCGTCGGCGCTCTTGACGATGAGCAGGCGCCGCAGCGGCACCATGGCCGTGATCCCGAGGATGGCGCCGAGGAAGGCGAGGATCGCCACCTGCCAGTAGGGTGGAGTCATCCCCCAGAGGAAGAGGGCGGGGATGGTGAAGATCGTGCCCGCGGCGAGCGACGAGCTGGCCGAGCCGATCGTCTGCGACATGTTCGCTTCGAGGATGACGCCGCCGGCCCGCGGGGTGAACAGCCGGAAGAAGGCGACCGTGAGCACGGCGATGGGGATCGAGGTCGAGACCGTGAGCCCCACGCGCAGGCCGAGATAGGCGTTGGCGGCGCCGAAGAGGATGCCGAAGACGATCCCGGCCAGGGCGGCGCGGACGGTGAACTCGACGACCGACTCGTTGCTGGCGCGCGGCGGCTGCATGCTCTCCCCTCCTCGGTCAGGAACGACCGGGGGAGGGTAGCACAGGCCGCGAGGTTGAACCTTGGTAGGCGTGCTTTTGCTGGGTGCGCTGGCGTCCTCGCCGGCTTGTCCGGATCAATCGGCGGAATGCCGGCAACGTTCGGGCTTTTATAAGGCCGGGCCTTCGGCCCAATGTCTTGAGGATGCCGGCGAGACGCCAGCGGTCCCAGGGACAGCGCGCCAGATCAGAGCTCGGAGGGCTCGGCGCCAAGCTCCTCGAGCTGGCGAAGCCAGTCTTCGCCTGCGCGCGGCCGGTGCTCCGGGTAGACCCCTCTACCCGGCCGTGGCGGGCTCTGGCGTGTCGAGCGGGATGGCATGCTCTCCGACCTCGGGCGGCGGCGACGGTAGCACAGGCCCTGCGTCCAGGTCCGCCAGCTCGAAGGAGAAGGTCGTGCCCGCGCCCGGCTCGCTCTCGAACCAGATGCTCCCGCCGTGGCGCACGATGATGGCGCGCGAGATGCTCAGCCCGAGGCCCGTGCCCCCTTCGCGCCGGGTGGAGGAGGCGTCGGCCTGGGCGAACTTCTCGAAGACCCGGGGCTGGAACTCCGGCGGGATCCCCGCGCCCTGGTCGGCGACCGACACGGCCAGCCGGCCGCCGCGGCGCCGGACCCGGACCTCCACGGTCCCGCCCCGGGGCGAATGCCGGGCGGCGTTCGAAAACAGGTTCGTCATCACCTGGTGCAGCTTGTCCGGGTCGGCCAGGACCCGGCCCGGGAAGCCTTCCGCCAGGCGGATCTCCACGCCGAAGCCGAGGGCATAGGCGCCATTGCTCAGGATCGCCTGCTCGACGAGGGGCACCAGGTCGACCGGGGCGGGGACGAAGGTCATCTCCCCCGATTCGATCTTCTCCATGTCGAGGATGTCGTTGATCAGCCGCACCAGGCGCTCGCAGTTGTTGGCCGCGATGTCCAGCAGCGACCGCGCCGCCTCGGGCATCTCCCCCGCGGCGCCGCCCGCGAGCAGCCCGAGGGAGCCGCGGATCGAGGTCAGAGGCGTGCGCAGCTCGTGGCTCACGACCGAGACGAAGTCGTCCTTGATCCTTTCCATCCGCTTGCGCTCGGTGATGTCTTCCTGCACGGCCACGAAGATCCGGCCGTGCTCGGGATGCTCGAAGAGCACGGTGGTGGCGCGGCACCAGAAGAGCGTGCCGTCCTTGCGGACGTTGAGGATCTCGTAGGTCGTCTCTCCCCTCTCGAGGAGGTCGCGCGCGATGTCCTGGTCCAAGGCGTCGGCGTTGAGGATCTGCACCGGCCTGTCCTTGAGCTCCCCGGGCTCGTAGCCGAACATGCGCTCGAACTTCGGGTTGGCATAGGCGATCGTGAGGTCGCCGGCGCGCACCAGACAGACCCCCTCGTTCATGCTGCGGGTGATGAGCGCCTGCAGCCGCAGGTCGGCCTCGCTGCGGAAGGCGTCGGCGGCCTCGCGGTTCAGCCGCGCATAGACGAGCAGCATGACGCCGAAGGACCAGCCCGTGGCGGCGGGGAGGCTCGCCGCCACCAGGGCCGTGGTGAGCGCGTCCGATCCCAGGGGAGCCACATCCCGCGCCAACGCGGCGGAGGCGGAGCGCGCGGCTTGCAGCAGCGCGAGCAGCCCGAGCGATCCGAGCAGGAGCGCGGACGGCGCCCGCTCTCCGGGCTTGCGCAGGCCGCGGCGGACCGTCCACGCGGCGCGCAGGAACATCGCGAGCGTCACGAGGCTGGTGGTGAGGAGGCGTGCACGGAGGCTGGGCTGGACGTACAGGAAGAAGAGCAGGCAGGCGCCCCACAGGGGAAGCACGATCCGGGTCGCATGGTCCCGCGGCAGGGCGAAGAGGCCGCGGATGCCGTCGAGGAGCCAGGCCACGCCGAGGACGACGAGGGCGTTGCCGGCGATCATGGTCGCCGGCGCCGGGATCACCTCGGGCTTGATGCCGATGAGCGCGAAGCCCGCCATCATGGCGAGGTGGACCCGGGCCAGTTGGGCGAGGCCCGGAAACCTCGGATTGACCCGCCACACGAGGATCATCGCGGCGGCGAGGACCGCGAAGACCACCGCGTTGGCGAAGAGCAGCGTCCGGATGTCCATAAGAAGGGCGCCGCCATTCTACAGGATTCGATCAGATGTGCCTGGGCTGCAGCCGCTCCACCGGCAGGCCGGCGGCCTCGCGCAGCGCGGCCTCGGTGTACTTGACCACCATGGCGCCCCGCCACTGCGGCGCGAAGTCGGTCAGGGAGTTACCAGATGGTTTCGACGTGCGGATAGTCGAGGAGCTTCTGATCGCGGGTGACCAAGTGCGCCGAGCAGCGGCGCGCTACTGCCACGATGATCCTGTCTGCCGGATCTCGATGGAGGGACCCGGGCAGGAGCGTACTGGCGATCAGATCCTCCGGGATCAGGGGCTCGATGACGATCGGGCGGTCGGCGCTGGCCAACTCATACCAGCTCAGGATGTCCATCGGGAGCGTGAGCTTGCCGAGCTCGACCTTGACCGCGACCTCCCAGACCGAAATCGCAGAGACCCTGAGGGCTCGGCGGCCCTCGCCTTCGCGGAGAACGGCTTGAGCGCGAGGGGAGAGCTTCTCCGGCGCGTGAAGCCACCAGAGCCAGACGTGAGTGTCGAGGAGGATCAATCGCCGAGAGTTTCCCAGAGCTCGGGGAGAGGCGCGTCGAAATCTTCGGCGATTTCGATCGGCAGTCCGCGCAGTGGATGAGC
>JBJMGZ010000229.1:0-14243 GCA_045807605.1 Thermoanaerobaculia bacterium
GTCATCGTGGCCGGGATCTACGGCGGGGTCACGGTCAACCGGAAGATCTTCTGGATCCAGGCCGCGCCGGCACTCGTCGCCCTGGTCCTGATCCACCTGCACTGAGCCGGCGGTGTAGACTGCTCGCCTGGCGCGGGGACAGGCACCTGGGGAAGTGAGCAGGAGGACCACATGAGCACCAAGAGCATCGTCACGGCAACTCTCCTCGCCGCCGTCCTGGCGATGGCGGTGAGCGCGATCGGCCTGTCGCAGGACGCCGAGACCGACCTCACCTTCGGGCATCCGACGTCCACCGCCGTGATCGGGGGCTGCTCCTACAACGCGAAGACCTGCGCGAACCCGAGCCGCTACCACACCGGCATCGACTACAGGAGCTCCGAGACCGACCCGTACGTGTACGCCTCCAACCGGGGCAAGGTCGTCCGCGTCGAGTACGTGAACTGGGACGACATGGGCATGGGGACCAACCTCATCCTGCAGCACGAGCTGGCGTCCGGAGGGCTGATCTACACCACCTACTCCCATCTGTCCGCCATCGAGCCCGGGATCGAGGTGGGCACGGTGGTCGCCAAGGGGCAGCGGATCGCCACCATGGGCGGCTCCGGCAACGGCGAGAGCAACTACTGGCCCATCCACCTCCACTTCGAGGTCAAGGACGCGGCCGTGACCCACAACCCGTCCGGCCCCGGAATCTACTGGGGCTACACCCCCTCGAATCCGGATGGCTTCGGCTATCACAGCCCCAACTCGGTCTACGGCACGGTCGAGGTCAAGCCCGCCGCCCCCGCCGCAATCGCCCTGCTGTCGCCCAACAGCGGCCGTCTGAAGAGGGGCTTCAGCATCTCCGTGGAATGGGTAACGGACGGCGCCGCCGAGGATGACGAGGTGACCGTCTACCTGAAGCGGGACAAGTTCTCGAAGCTGGCCTATCCGGACGGCAGGAACTACGCGGTGCTCGCCCAGGCGGAGCGCAACGACGGCTCCTTCCGCACGAACGTGCCGATCGGCCTGGCCACGGCGCGGGACTGGCGGGTCTATGTGAAGCTCAATGGCAGCGGGCTCTCCGACTCCTCGGACTCCCGGCTCAGGATCAAATGAGCTTCGCGCTCCTCGTCCTGGCCCTCGCGCTCGGAAAGCCCATGACCGACGACTCCGATCTCACCTTCGGGCCTCCGACCTCGACGCCCGCGCTCACGATGTGCGGCTACAACGTGAAGACCTGCGCGAACAAGCGCCGGCATCACGCGGGAGTCGACTTCCGGCGCGGAGAGGGCCCGACCGACGTTCTCGCCGCCAACCACGGCCGCATCGCGCGCATCCAGAAGATGGGCGGGAGCGATCAGGGCATGGGCACGAACGTGATCGTCGAGCACCGGCTGGAGTCGGGGCGCGCCATCTACAGCACCTACTCGCACCTGGCCTCGATCGCGCCCGGGCTGAAGAAGGGGAGCCTCGTCGCCAAGGGGCAGAAGCTCGGGGTCATGGGCGGCTCCGGCTACGGCCAGCCCGACTACTGGGGCGTCCATCTCCACTTCGAGCTCAAGGACAAGCCCGTGACCCACAACCCGTCGGGCCCCGGAACCTGGTGGGGCTACACGCCGTCCAACCCGGACGAGTACGGGTATCACAACCCCAACTCGTATTTCGGCAAGGTGAAGGTGGTCCCGATCCAGTGAGGCGCAACGACACTCTCCTCGACCTCTTCCTCGAGCTCCAGATCCTCGACCGGGTCCCCCGCAGCGGATATGTGCTGCGCGGGGTCCATGACCCGGAGAGCGTGACCGAGCACAGTTGGCACGTGCTGTTCCTGGTCTGGACCCTGGGAACGCGGATCGAGGGGATCGACCTCTCCCGCGCCGTGGAGATCGCGCTGGTTCATGACCTCGCCGAGCTGCGGGTCGGCGACCTGCCGCGCACCGCGTCCCACTACTTCCCCGAGGGAGCCAAGAAATCGGCCGAGCTGGCGGCCATGGCCGACGTGCTCGCCCCGCTGCCGGAGCGGGCGCTCGATCTCTACCGCGAGTACCAGGAGGGGACGACGCAGGAGGCCCGCCTCGTCAAGGCGTGCGACAAGCTGCAGCTCATGCTCAAGGTGGCAGTCTATGAGCGCTGGGGCACCGGCGCCCTCGCCGAGTTCTGGGACAACCCGGACAACTTCCCGGACGGGGGATTCGCCGTGGTGCAGGAGCTGTTCGAGGAGCTGCGGAGCCGGCGGATGGCGGGGGCGGTGCGGCCGGAGCCCGAGCCCCGGCCCTGAAAGGAACGGGGCAGGAGAGATTCCCGCCCCGCCGCATCGGTTTTCGAGGAACGGTCAGCCGCAGACGCAGGCCGTGCCGCAGTCCCCCTGCGAGAAGTTGCAGTACCCGCCAGTGCAGCCCTGGCTCCGGCACCAAGAATCGCACTCGGAGTCCGTAAAGCAGACACACGTCCAGGCAAGGGTCGGCGGTCTCAGAGTCGAGGCGTTGCTCAGGGGGGAGGGGCCGAAGATCTGGTCCAGAAGGGCCGACTCGACCGCCGTATCGGCCACCACGGCGGCAGGAGCGGTCGAAGGGCTGGCATCGGCCGGCCCGGCGCCCGCAAAACCGAGAGAGGTCAAACAGAGGATCAGGAACCAGAGAAGCACCGTCTTCTTCATCGCTGCCTCCTTGAAACTTGCCACGAAATCCGTGGCAAACCAGATTGCAGCAAGAACTGAGCCGGAGCCTACCGCTCCTCCAGCCGGATTCCCCGCCGCCCCATCAGCCGCTTGAGCTTGTCGTAGAGGTTCTGCCCGAGCAGCGACTGCGCGGTCTGGGAGATGTCGCGCAGGACTACCCGCAGATCCTCCGGACCGCTCCAGTGGCGGCGGGCGTAGGGCTCCAGCTCGCCTCCGAAGGCCTGGGAGAGCACGGCGGTGGCCAGCACCAGGTCGTCGATGTAGCCCGCTCCGCCCAGGATCATCTCGGGCAGCAGGTCGGCGGGCAGGATGAAGTAGGCCAGGGTGCCGCCGATCATGGCCCTCGTCGAGCCCGGCACGGTCTTGTCCAGCATGAGGCGGACGAGCAGGATGAAGACGTCCGGCACCAGCAGCAGGGCCTTGGCCGCGCTCTCGCTCATCTTGCCGCCCCGCTTCTCGACCGCATGGAGCACCCGCTCCCGCAGACGGTCGTAGAAGGAGAGCAGCCGCTTGCTCGGCAGCTCGTCTTCCTCGAAATGGCTCGTGAAAGCCAGCTCGGAGTCGCGCTCGGCCTGGGCGGCATCGAAGCTCTCCAGATCGTCGGCAACCGCCCCGGAGAGCTCGTCCGCGATCGGGCGGGTCAGGGGGTCGGTATCGTTGACAGTCGTACGTTCGTCGGCCATGGGTGTTCCTCCGCTTCTCTCACCTACAAAATATACGCCAACGCGAAGCCGACCTGGCCGGCCATCATGATCAGGTACATGTGCTTCCAGGAGGGGTGGTTCTCCGTCTCGGTCAGCGACTTGGGGTCGCGCAGGATCAGCCAGACCGTGTAGCAGCCCCAGAGCGTGAAGAGCACGCCGAGCGCGGTCAGGAACCACGGGTTGCCGGTCAGGATCGGATGGCTGGGGTTCTGCGGGTCCGCCAGGCGGGCGCCGAGCGG
Organism: Thermoanaerobaculia bacterium; assembly: GCA_045807605.1. Lineage (GTDB taxonomy): Bacteria > Acidobacteriota > Thermoanaerobaculia > Multivoradales > UBA5704 > DATMER01. Next base: position 3,600 of record JBJMGZ010000229.1, read on the forward strand.
CATGAGCAGCCAGGGGAAGATGAAGAACGGCGCGATGATCCAGGCCGCCTTCTTCACGCCGTAGAGGATCGGCAGTGTCCTGCACCCGCCTGCCAGGTCCCCTTCCATGTCGGCGAAGTCCTTGGTCGAAGCCGCGCCGAGCAGGTAGAGACCGAAGATCGAGCCGATGAACCAGGGCTCGGCGTGCCAGACGCGCGCCACCATCGCCCAGCCCGCCACCTTGAGCAGGATCCCGCGCGGAATGGCAATTGTGAAGTTCGCCAGCATCCCCCGGATCTTCGTCCGCCCCAGCTCCGGCGCCGAGTAGACGAAGGTCGCGATCAGACCGACGAGGTAGATGAAGAAGCAGGCGTGCTCGGAAAGCGGCGCCGTCAGCTTCTGCTGCAACGTGTCATAGGGGTGCGGCACCACCAGCCAGGTCGGGATGAGCGCCAGCGCGTAGAAGATCCAGGTGAAGCCCCAGGCCTCCCGGACCGACAGCTCGCCCGTGACGAGCGGCCGGTTCGGCTTGTTCACCCGGTCGATCTCCAGGTCGTAGATCTGGTTGATCGCATTGGACGCCGCGTTCATGAGGCTCGCGCAGAGCGAGCCGAGCACGATCGTCAGGATCACCGGCAGCGTCACCTGCCGCGACGGGTCCGGGTTGTGCACCGAGCCGAACGCGCAGATCGCGCCCGAGATGATGCCCAACAACGGCGGCAGCAGCGTGAACGGCCGCGCGAGCTGCATGTAGAGGCTGAGCTTGCTCCGGGTCATGCGACGATTCCGATGAAGGCCGCCGCGACCAGGGCGCCGACCAGGGTGTTGAGGAAGTTGAGCGCCTCGTTGTCGAGAAGCTGGCGCTTTTCGAGCGCCGCGCCCACCAGGCTCTCGAACGTGGTGCCCACGAACGCGGCGAGCGCGATCGGCAGCACGCCGATCCAGGGATAGAGACCGACCGCCGCTCCGATCGCCGCGATCACCAGCGAAGCGATCACGCCCGCGAGCGTCCCTTCGAGCGACACCGCCCCCTCCGTTCCCCTCGGGACCGGACGGAAGGTCGTCAGCAGGAAGGTGCGGCGGCCGATCACCTGGCCGATCTCGCTCGACGCGGTATCGGCCGCGGCCGTGGCGAACGCGCCGGCAAAGGCGAGCCCGAAGAGCACGGGATGATCGGTCAGCGCGGCGAACAGGGCGCAGGCCGTGGCCACCCCGGCATTGGCGAACGCGTGGCGGGCGCCGCGCCGGCCGCCCCCCTCCTGCGCGATCTTGTGCGCGGCTTTCGTCTTGTAGCCGAACTTGGTGCACCCGCTGCCGATCACGAAGAACGCGAGGAGCAGCAGGTAGCCCTTCCAGTCCAGAAAGAGATAGATCAGGAAACCGACCAGGAAGCCCGCGACGACTCCGGACGGATTCACCGTCTTCAGCGCGTAGGCGGTTCCGGCCAGGAGCGCGTTGACCAGGACCGCGATGCCGAGCCGCAGCAGCAGGCCGTCCTGGGCGAAGAAACCTTCCCAATGCCCGCGGGTCAGCACCAGGCCGAGCAGGAAGAGGCCGGAGACGAGCGGCACGCCGATGTTGTCGTCGAGCCCCTGGGGGAGCGACTCCAGCAGGGCGGCGACGACCGCGACCGCCGCGCAGACTCCGAACGCGAACGGCCAGTCATAGGCGCCCGGAGCGGTCCAGCGCGAGGTCCACATCAGGAGGGCGGCGGCGGCGAAGGTGCCGAAGAAGGCGAAGGCGATCGTGCCGGCCCAGCTCTTCCGCGGGTTCCACGGCAGCTTGGTGCGGCCGAGGGTCATGCCCGCGACCGAGGCCATGCCGTCGCCGAACGCCAGGATGCCCCAGGTGGCGGCAGCGACCTCCAGCTTCTTGAAGAAGACCAGGATCAGGATGAGCACGGCCAGGGGATAGAGCACGATGCCGAGCGATCCGCCTGCTTCGTGCTCGTGGTCGCGGTAGAGCCGGTGCCCTCCGATGCGCGGGAACAGGAACAGGTTGAAGACCAGCGCCGTGAGCGCCAGGAGGGCGGACCACAGCAGGCCGAGAGGGCCGACCGCGAACGCGAACAGGCCCATGCTCATGTGGGTCACCTTGCGCAGCAGCTCGCTCCGGCTCAGCTGTATCAGCGCCATAGACCGCTCTCCTTGAGCCAGGCGAGGGTCTGGCCGAGCCCCTGCTCCAGCGTCCGCCAGGTGTAGCCCAGCTCGCGCTCGGCCCGGTCCGACCGGTAGGCCCAGTCGTGGCGGTAGATCTCCACCAGGTCCGGCGTGAGCTGCGGCGTGCCGCCGGTCAGCTTCGCGAAACCTTTCTGAAGCGCGCCCGCCGCCCTGGCCAGCCCGTCGGGCATCCGCCGCCTGGGCACGGGCACGCCGGTCAGCCGCTCGACCAGGCCGTAGAACTCGCCGAGGGTCACGTTCTCCCCGCCCAGGACATACCGTCCGCCGGGCGCGCCCTTCTCCAGCGCGAGCCCCACTCCGCGCGCGACGTCGTCCACGAACACGTAGTTCCAGCGCCGGTCGGGCGAGCCGATCAGCGCCGGGAGCTTCCTCCGGATCAGGTCGAGAACATGGCGGACCACGATGTTGCCCTCGGTCATCTCGCCCGGACCATAGATCACGCCGGGGTAGACCACGTTGAGAGGAGCGCCTTCCGCGATGGCCCGGCGGGCGCGGCGGTCGGCCGTGGCCTTGGTGCGCTCGTAGTCGTTGATCCACTCGCGGTCCTGGATCTCGGCGGACTCGTCGAGCGTCCTTCCCGGCCCGTTCTCGGTCGGACCCAGGGCGATGAAGCTCGACACGTAGACGACCTTGCCGACGGTGCCGGCCTCCTCGGCCGCGCGCAGGACGTTCTCGATCCCGCCGAGGTTGATGCGGTCGAACTCGCTCGGCGGAGCCAGGATCTTGACCAGGGCGGCGGCATGGAGGACCGCATCGCACCCGGCCATTGCCCTGTCCAGGCTGGCCCGGTCGGTGACGTCTCCCGGAGCGAACTCCACTCCTTCCGGGAAACGCTCCCGCGAAGCCTTCGGACGGACGAGCAGGCGCAGCTCGTGTCTCGGCGCCAGCTCGGCGACGATGCGCCGGCCCAGGAAGCCGGTTCCGCCGGTGACGAGGATCTTCATGGTGTGGAGCTCCAGACGTCTTCCCACAGGTCCGAGAGCGCCTGATCGAGGCTCCGGCGCGGCTCCCAGCCGAGCTTGCGCAACCGTCCGTTGTCCCCGAGCAGAAGAGGGAGGTCCACCGGCCGCATCCGCTCCGGGTCCTGCTCCACGCGGGCCTCGACCCCGGAGACGGCGCACAGGCGGTCGAGGGCGTCGGCGATCGAGACGGCCTGCTCGCTGGCGATGTTGTAGATGCGTCCGGAGGCGCCGCGCTCGATCAGCATGCGGAAGGCGTCGGCCCCGTCGTCCACATGGATGAAATCGCGCCGCGCCGAGAGGTTGCCCACCTTGAGCACCGGCTCCCTCTCGCCGCGGGCACCCCGGGCAATCTCGGCGAGCTGGAGGGCGAAGGAGGGCAGGGCGAAGTGTGGCGCCTGCCCCGGCCCCACCAGGTTGAAGGCCCGCGCCACCACCGCGCCGCTCGCCAGGGCGAGCCGCTCGGCCGCGGCCTTGGTGAGGGCGTACGGGCTGCGCGGATCGGGCAGGCGCTCCTCGTGGATCGGCTGCTGCTCGACGGGCACCGGGCCGTAGACCTCGGCGCTGGAGGCGAACACCACCGTCCGCTCTTTTCCTCCGGCAGCCGCCGCCTTGAGCAGGTTCTCGGTCCCCAGCACGTTGACCCGGAAGTACTCCCCGGGCTTCTTCCAGGAATCGCCCACGTGGGAGAGACCGGCGAGGTGGACGATCGCGTCCGGCTCGCAAGCCTCCATCGCCCGGTCCAGGCTGTTCCGGTCCAGGAGATCGGCCTGGCACAGCTCGGCGCCTTCCACGTTTGGCGGCGGCGTGTTCTCCAGCCAGGTGCCGCTCACCTCATGGCCCTGCTCGAGCAGGTTGCGGGCGAGCCGCGGGCCGATGAAGCCGCCGATCCCGGTGATGAGGACGCGCATCGATCAGGCCGCGTGGCGGCGGCGCAGGGTCTGACGCCAGTATTCGAGGAGGTCGCGCAGCGTCTGGTCGAACGGGATGCGCGGCTCCCAGCCGGTGTCGGCCTTGAACTTGGAGGCGTCGCCGATCAGGATCTCGACGTCCGACGGGCGCAGCCGCTCGGGATCGGTCTCGATCTTCACCTCGACGTTGCCGAGCGCGATCAGCCGCTGGAGCATCTCGCGGATGGCGATGCCGCTGCCGGTCGCGATGTTGTAGACCTCGCCCGGCTTGGCCTTGGTGACCGCCAGCCAGTAGGCGCGCACCATGTCGCGCACGTCCGTGAAGTCGCGGATCGCGTCGATGTTGCCCACCCGGATGACCGGCTCCTGCAGGCCGAGCTCGATCGCCGCCACCTGGCTGCAGAAGTTCGAGGTCACGAACACGTGCCCGCGCCGCGGACCCGTATGGTTGAAGCCGCGGGTGCGCACCACCTTGAGACCGTAGCTCTGGAAGTACTGGTAGCCGAGGTAGTCCTGCGCCACCTTCGAAACGGCGTAGGGCGACAGCGGACGCAGCGGGTTCGTCTCCTTGATCGGCGTCTCGCCCGGCAGCACCAGGCCGTACTGCTCGCTGGAGCAGGCGATCTGGATCACCGGATCGAGGCGCAGGGCGCGCACGGCTTCGAACAGGTTCGTCTGACCCGAAACGTTCGTGGTCAGCGTCTCGTTCGGCGCGGTCCAGCTCGACGGCACGAAGCTCTGCGCCGCCAGGTGGAAGATGACGTCCGGCCGCGAGCGCTCCAGGGCGGCATGCATTGAGGTGTAGTCGCGGAGGTCGGCCTCCAGCAGCTTCACCTTGGAGCGCAGGTGCTCCACGTTGTCCATCCGGCTGCGCCAGCGATGGGTGCCGTAAACCTCCACGCCGGGTTGCTCGGCCAGCAGGTACTCGGCCAGGTGCGACCCGGCGAAACCGGTGATTCCAGTGATCAAAGCCCTCATCTGACTTCCTTTCTCTCTTTCCGCAGGGCGGTCAAGTACTCGGCCAGCCCCCAGCCCCACGGCTCCACGCGGCGGCCGGTGATCTCTTCGAAATGCGACACGTCCAGGACCGAGTACGCCGGGCGCGGAGCCGGGCGCGGAAATTCCCCGGTCGTGACCGGCACGACCTCGGGGACGCGGTGGGTGCCGGACCAGAGGCCGGCGATCTCGGAGGCGAAATCGTACCAGGAGACCGGCTCCCGGTTGCGGTAGTGAACGACGCCCCTCGCCTCGAGCTGCGCGAGGTCGAGGATCGCCCGGGCCAGGAACAGCGTGTAGGTGGGCGCTCCCTGCTGGTCGCGCACGACCCGGAGATGCTTGCCCTCCTCGATCAGCCGCACGATCGTGGCCACGAAGTTGGGACCGCCGGGACCGAACAGCCAGCTCGTCCGCACCACGGTCGAGCGGTCATAGTCCAGAACCCGGCGCTCGCCGTCGAGCTTGGTCTGGCCGTAGACGGAGAGCGGCCCGACCGGCGAGTCCTCGCGGTAGGGCCTCGTGGCCCCTCCGGACCCGGTACCGTCGAACACGTAATCGGTCGAGACATGGACGAGCCAGGCTTTCGCCTCGCGGGAGGCGGCCACCACGTTGTCCACGGCCTCGGCGTTGATCGCGAACGCGTCCGCCCGGCCCTCCCCTTCGCAGGCGTCCACCTTGGTGTAGGCCGCGCAGTTGACGATCAGCTCGGGACGGAAGGCATCCACCCAGTAGAGCAGCCGGTCGCGGTCGCGGATGTCCGCCTGCGCATGGGAGAGCCCGAGCACGGGCAGCGAGCGCGAGCGCGCCTCGGCGACCACGGCCCGGCCCAGCATGCCGGTACCGCCGAGCACCAGGGTCCTCATGTGCGGACCCCCTCCCCAACCCTCCCCCGCTTCGCGGGAGAGGGGGCCGGACCCACCCTCCCTCGCCTCGTGAGCAAGGGGAAGATGGCCGCCGGGCGGGGGGCTCCCTCTCCCGCGCAGCGGGGGAGGGCCGGGGAGGGGGTCTTCCTCATGTGATCCCCACCTCGGAGTTGTCGCCGAGCATGAAGCGGTAGGCCTTGGGCTTGAAGTCGGTCTTGGTGATCTTCACGTTGCGGCCGACCAGCGAGCCGTCGATGCGCAGCGGCGTGTCGCGGATCTCCGAGTCCGACAGGATGATCGAGTTCTCGATCTCGCAGCGCACCAGCGTGCAGCGGTTGCCGATCGAGGTGTAGGGGCCGACGAACGCGTGCTCGAGCCGGGTGCCCTCGCCGATCACGACCGGTCCGCGCACCAGCGAATCCACGAGCACGACCCCCTCGCCGAGCTCGACCCGGCCCTCGATCCGGCTGTTCTCTCCGATCGCTCCGAGCATGGCCCCGCGCTTCGCATCCAGGTTCTCCAGCACGATCCGGTTCGCCTCCAGCATGTCGTCGAGCTTGCCGGTGTCCTTCCACCAGCCGCGCACGATGTGGGGGTGGACCTCCAGCCCGCGGTCGATCAGATCCTGGATGGCGTCGGTGATCTCCAGCTCGCCGCGCGCGGACGGCTTGATCCGGTGGACCGACTCAAAGATCGTCGGATCGAACATGTAGACGCCGACGAGCGCCAGGTTGCTCTTCGGCTCCTTCGGCTTCTCGACCAGGCGGTGCACCCTGCCGTCCGGGGTGAGCTCGGCCACGCCGAACTGCTCGGGATGCGGCACCTCGGCGAGCAGGATCTCGGAGCTGCACCCTTGAGTCTGGAGCTGGCGGAACTCCTGGACCAAAGTGGTAATACCGCCGGCGATCAGGTTGTCCCCCAGGTACATGACGAACGGCGAGTCGGCGAGGAACTTCTCGGCGATCAGCACCGCGTGGGCGAGGCCGCGGGGCGCGTCCTGCTCGATGTAGGTGATCCTGGCGCCGAAGCGGGAGCCGTCGCCGACCGCGGCCTTGATCTCGTCGCGGGTGTCGCCCACCACGATGCCGATGTCGGTGATGCCGGCCTCTACGATCGATTCGATCGCATAGAAGAGGACCGGCTTGTTGGCGACCGGAACGAGTTGCTTGGCCGAGGTGTAGGTCAGCGGGCGGAGGCGCGTGCCCTTGCCGCCCGAAAGGATCAAACCCTTCATCAGTTCTCCAATGGTCTACGGCTCGGCCGAGGAGCTCCGGCTCGTCAGGTCCAGGAACGTGCCGACGTTCTTGAGCGACAGCGAGAAGCGGAAGTCCTTGTCACGGGTGCGGGGACCGACGCCGGCGCGGAAGTCGCGCCACTCCAGCCGCAGGCCGTAGCACTGCTGGCCGAAGTTGAGGATCCAGCGCTGCTGCTGCAGGAGCTGCTGCTCGAAGTCGTAGTTGATCTGGCTCTCGACGCGGATGTTCTTGAACAGTCCGAGCGAGCCGCCGACGCGGAGCTGGTTGCTCTGCGTCGTGGCGGTCTCGGGCCGGAAGCGGGTGAACCAGGTCACGCCGATCGTGTTGCCCTTGCCCAGTCCGAGCTCGCCGGACAGCTCGGTCGACTCCAGGCCGCTGAACAGCGTGTCGTAGTCGGCCTCGAACTTGAGGCTCGTCCTCTCCGTCGGGTTGAGCCGCACCAGCGCCTCGATCGGACCCTCGGTGGACTGGACCAGGCCGTCCTGCGACGTCTGGAGCGGCTGCGTGTCGTCGAAGCTGATGCGCCGGGCGAGCTCGAAGAGGAACACCTCGCGGGCGCTCCCTTCCCCCTTGGGCTTGGCCAGCAGGCGGTTGACCAGCGCGATCCGCCCCTGGTTCGTGGACCGCAGGTTGTCGACCTCGTCGAACAGCGGCACCTCCGCGCGATCGTCGATGTCGCCCAGGTAGGTGTAGGTCCAGCGCGGCTCGACCACGTGCTTGAGCTTGTCGAAGCCGAAGCCGCCGTTGAAGATGCGCGAGAACGACGGCCCCACGACCTCCGAGCTGCCGAACGGGATCAGCCGGGTCAGGGCCTCGCCGTCGAAGCTGGTGCCCGTGCTGTTCAGGCTGTCGCCGTACCAGGTGACCCGCTCGCCGGCGGTCAGCGACAGGTTGAGCCAGGGCACCGACTTGACCGGCAGCGTGAGCTGCGGGAAGGCGTCGACGCGGCCGTACTTCGCCGAGTAGGAGCTCGGCCGCACGAGGTCCAGGTAGGACGCCGAGCCCTGGAACTGCGCGTAGAGCGGCACCTTGCCGAGCCGGGTCGAGCGCAGCCGGTACTCCACCTCGGGCAGCTTGCGCTGCTCCACCCGCACGTCGGCGAGGCCGGAGCCGACGAACGTCTCGCGGCTGTTGACCAGGATGTTGAGCAGGTGCGGACCCCAGTTGCCGGTCGCGAAGGCGCGGCTGTCGATGAACCGCAGCGTGTTGCGGTCGAAATCGCGCTCGAAATCGCGGAAGAAGTTGAAGTCCGAGAAGTCCAGGAAATTGACCACGCCGCGCATGCCGGCCGGCAGGTCGGTGGTCTCGTGGTTCCACTCCACCTTCCAGCGCCATTCCTCGTCCGCCAGCTCCTCGGGATCGCGGATCGCGAACCCGATCAGCTCGCCCTTGGTGCCCTCGGTCGGCCGGTAGCGGAAGTCGTTGCCGATGCCGAAGAACTGCTTGCTGTAGAGGTCGAGGTGGAACGTGGTGTCGTAGCTGCGGCCGAGGGTCTGGAAGTAGGCCAGGCCGACCGAGGCGCCGCGGCGGTCCGAGTAGCCGATGTTCGGGATCAGGAGGCCCGACGTGCGGTCGCTCTTGACCGGCCACAGGATGTACGGCGTGTAGAAGATCGGCAGCCGCTTGGCGCGCATCGAGGCGTTGTGCACGCGGGCATAGCCGTCCACCTCCACCACCGCGCTGCTCAGGCGGAAGCTCCAGTCCGGCGTCTCCTGGCTGCAGGAGGTGAAGATGCCGTTCTTGACCGTGTACTGGGTCTCCGAGATCTTCGCCAGCTCCGTGCCGCTGAAGAAATAGTCCTGGGCCACATGGGCGGTGGCATTGGTCAGGGTGCCGGTCTTGGTGTCGAGGTCGTACTCCAGGGTCTCGCCGGCCATGCGCCGCGGTCCCTGGTCCACGATCACATTCCCCTTGGCCGTGACGATCTTGGTCAGGAGGTCGATCTCGGCGCGGTCGGCCTGGAGGTCCACGTCCTGGTACTTGATCTTCACGTTTCCGACGAGCACGGCGTAGTTGTCCCGCACGTACTCCAGATCCCCGGCGGTGCCGGAGGCGCTGCCGCCCCCCTGGTCCGCGGGGAACTTCAGGTTGAACTCGATCTGGTCCGGGGCGGGGACCGGAGCGGGTGTAGGGACCGGGGGTGGAGCGACGGGCTCACCCGTCGTCGTCGCCGGCTGGTCCTGCGTGGCCGGCGGCAGGTCCTGTTGCTCCGGGATGGCGGGATTCGTCTCCTGGGCCGGCGGAGCCGGGGTCGGCTCTGGCTCTTGAGCCGGGAGCGGAAGAGCCAGAGAGAGGGCCAGCAGCGAGGTGGTGAGGATTCGTGCGCGCATGGATGGGCGTTAGTCTATGCGCTCCACCACCATCGCGGTAGCCTCCCCGCCGCCGATGCAGATCGCGGCGCAACCCAGGCGGGCGCTGCGCTCCTTCATGGCCGACAGCAGGGTGACCAGGATCCGCGCGCCGGAGCTGCCGATCGGGTGGCCCAGCGCGACCGCGCCGCCGCGGACGTTGACCCGGTCGGGCGACAGGCCGAGGTCGCGGATGAAGGCCAGGGCCACGACCGCGAAGGCCTCGTTGACCTCCCAGAGGTCGATGTCCGCGGCCTTGAGCCCGGCCCGCTCGAGCACGTTCTTGGCCGCTCCCACGGGGGCCGTGGTGAACCACTCCGGCCGCTGGGCGAGCGACGAGTGGGCCAGGATGCGCGCGATCGGCTTCCTGCCGAGCTTCTGCGCGTGGGAAGCCGTGGTCAGCACCAGGGCGGCGGCGCCGTCGTTGATCTTGCTGGCGTTGCCCGCGGTGACCGTGCCGCCCTCCTTCTGGAAGGCCGGCTTCAGGCTGCCGATCTTGCCGAGGTCCACCTTGAACGGCTCCTCGTCCTTGTCCACCATCACCGGATCGCCCTTTCTCTGGGGCACGGGGACGGCCACGATCTCGTCCCGGTTGGCGCCGGACTCGGTGGCTTCCCGGGCGCGGCGGTAGCTCTCCAGGGAGAAGGCGTCCTGCTCCTCGCGTCCGATCTTGTACTCGGAGGCGCAGAGCTCGGCGCAGTTGCCCATGTGGATGTCGTTGTACGGGTCCCACAGGCCGTCATGGATGGTGGAGTCGATGAGCTTGCCATGTCCCAGGCGGAGGCCGTCGCGCACGCCCATGGCGAGGTACGGGGCCTGGCTCATGCTCTCCATGCCGCCGGCGGCGACGATCTCGAAGTCGCCGCACCGCAGGTCGTTGGCCGCGATCATGACCGCCCGCATGCCGGAGCCGCAGACCTTGTTCAAGGTCAGGGCGCCCGTCGAGGGGAGGCATCCGGCCGCGAGCGTGGCCTGGCGGGCCGGCGCTTGGCCCTGGCCGGCGGTGAGCACGCACCCCAGGTTGACCTGCTGGATGTCCTCGGGTTTGAGGTCCGCCCGCTCGATCGCGGCAGACAGCGCGCGGGCGCCGAGCGCATGCGCGGGAAAGCCGGCCAGAGCGCCCTGGAAAGCTCCAATGGGCGTGCGGGCCGC
>JBJMGZ010000230.1:0-4668 GCA_045807605.1 Thermoanaerobaculia bacterium
CTTCCGGTTTCCGGCCTCGCTAGCAGCACTTGCTTGACAGTCCTGCCTGCCCTGCCGTAGCCTGCCTCCAAGCCATAAGGGGGTGCGTTTTGAAAGCTGAGAAGGCGCTTCCACTCTCCTCACCGGAGGCCTCGGACCGCCCCCATTGGACCAACGCGGTTCCGTTCCTCCTCGTCCACCTGGTCTGCCTCGGGGTCTTCCTGGTGCCGTTCCGGGCGTGGTACGTGGGGCTCGCGGTGGGCCTCTACTACGTGCGGATGTTCGGCGTCACGGCCGGGTACCACCGCTATTTCTCGCACCGCACGTTCAAGACCAGCCGGGCCTTCCAGTTCCTGCTTGCGTGGCTCGCCATGTCGAGCGGCGAGAAAGGGGTGCTCTGGTGGGCGGCCCATCATCGCAGGCACCACCGGGAGGCGGATCAGCCGGCGGACGTCCACTCGCCCGTGCAGGAGAGCTTCTGGTGGGCGCACGTGGGCTGGCTCCTCGCACCGGCCAACCACGCGACCGACTTCGAGCGCGTCGGGGATCTCGCGCGCTACCCGGAGCTGCGCTGGCTCGACCGGTGGCACATGGTGCCCGCCTTCACCCTCGCCGCCGGCCTTTACCTCTGGGGCGGCCTGCCGGTGCTGATGTGGGGGTTCTTCTTCTCCACCATCGTGCTCTGGCACGGCACGTTCACGATCAACTCGCTGGCGCACATGTTCGGCAGCCGCCGCTACCCGACGCGGGACGACAGCCGCAACAACTGGCTCCTCGCCATCCTCACGCTCGGCGAGGGCTGGCACAACAACCATCACTTCTACAAGGGGTCCGCCAACCAGGGGTTCTTCTGGTGGGAATTCGACCCGACCTTCTACGCGCTCAAGGTGCTCTCCTGGCTGGGGTTGATCTGGGACGTGCGCACGCCGCCCCGGCACGTGCTGGAAGGCCAGGCGCCTTGAGGCTGTCAGGGTAGCGAGCCGGGTTTCCGGAGCCGATCGAGCTCCGCCCGGAGACGGGCGATCTCGCCCTCGGCCGCCTCGCGGGCCTCAGCCTCGGCTTTTGCCTTCTTCTCGCTCGCCTTCGCCTTCGCCACGATCTCCTGCCGGATCAGCAGCGGGCGACCCGAGGGGTGCTCGAAGATCCGCACGCGATTGCCGTCCGGGGAGACCTGGAACCAGAGGCCGGTCGTCTCGGACAGGAGGCGGCCCTCCTCGTCCGGCGCGATCGGCTGGTATCCGGACGGACCCAGCCGGTAGCCGAGGAGGCGGAAGGGGCGGTCGCGGCGCTCGGAGTCGACGATCAGGTACTCCGGGATGCCGGCGCGCCGGTAGAGAGCCACCTTGTCCTCCAGATCGGTCTTGCGGATGCGCGAGGACAGGGGCGAGACGACCTCGAGGATCAGGCAGGGACGGACACCCTCGGCGATGACGTCGAAGCTCTCCCGGTCGGCCTCCCTGTTGCGCACGCCGCGGATCACCGAGACGTCGGGCGAAGGCTGCGACAGGCCGGGACCGAAGAGGTGCTTGAGATCGAAGGTGACCAGCACGTCCGGGACCGGGCGGAAGAAGTCGTCCAGCAGATCGGCGATCTGCCGGGCGGTGTTGCCATGGCGTGTCCCTTGCGTCATGTGGTCGCCGACCTGGGGATTCAGGAACAGCTCGGGAGTCAGGGGCATCTCGACCAGCTCGATCCTGCCGCCGGGACGTTCGACCCAACGCTGCAAGGTGATCCCCGGCTCCTCGGCGAGGAACTCGGGCTCCGTCGGCTTGCGCACGGGCTCGGCCATGGCTCCAAGTATAAGACAATCTCCCGAGATCCGGCAAAGATATCGCGTGGGAGCGACAAAGGGAAGGGCACGATGCGGAAAGGCGGCACTCCGGCCGGCCTGGGAGGCGTGCTCTCGTCGAGTTGAAAAAAAAGGAGCCGCCCGCGGGGCGAGGACCGCGGGCGGCTCGTGAGGGGGCGGCTACTGGCTGGCGCAGTTCTCGCTGCCGACGATGTGGTAACTGCCGTTGCCGGTCAGACTGTCGGGAGCGTTGTCCGGCGTCAGTGCGGAGCCGGTGGGGCCGAGCTCGACCCGCACACGGGTGAGGAAGCCCGAGAGGATGCCGCCCGGGGAGGGATTGCCGAAGCCGCTCCGCGGAGCCACGATCCGGATGGTGCCGTCGGCGTTGAAGCCGCTCGCCGGATCGGCCGGGGTGCCGGCGACCGAGGCGTTGGCGCCGGCGCCGTAGGAGAAGGTGACCGCTCCGGTGGCCGAGGCCTTCATCGCCACCCAGTAGTCCTTGCCGTCCGAGCCCTTGAAGTTGATCGGCCAGGTGGTGTTGGGCGGGACCGCGGCGAGGCTCACCACCTTGAGGAGGAAGGTGACCTTGCCCGGGCCCGGATCGGCCGGCTCGGCCACGGAGATCTGCTCGATATCGTGCGCCGGCACCTGGTCGGTCGCATCGCCCCTGGCGTCGGTGACCACGACCGCGCCCGGCTCGGCGCAGACGTTGACCGGCGGCGGCGGACCGGCCGGGGTGAGGCGGTTGTCGCAGCCCGCCTTGGCGGCGCTCTCGCCGTAGACGTTGACCGCCCGCACCTCGTAGCGCGGGTTCTTCGCCGGGCTGAAGCCGCGGTCGACGAAGCTGAACGCCGTCGCGGGCAGGTTGCCGATCAGCTTCTCCGCCTGGCCGGTCTGCACGCGGTAGATGCGGTACTTCTTGATCGGCCGGCCGCCGTCGGCGGGCTCCAGCCAGGAGATGTGGACGCTGTCGCCCTGGTACTCGGCCGTGGCCTGGGGCTCGGCCGGCGGACCCGGGGGCTGGTCGAACGCGGCGAACAGGCCCCTGCCCCCCTTGAGGCGCGCCACCGAGGACAGCGCTCCCTGGGTATTGATGGGCGAATCCACGCAGGGACCGGTGCAGCCGTCCGCGAAGGCGGCCACCGGGCGGCCCCGGCGGTCCACCTGGAGGTCGTTGAAGTCGAGCAGGTTGCGGCTGCCGTTGCCGCAGCCGAGCGTGCCGCCGGCGCAGATCGTGCCGCGCTGCACCGGATCGCCGGGGGTCGCGTTGACGGTCGTCCAGGTGGCGCCGCGGTCGTAGGTGGTGGCGATGTAGAGGTACCAGACCGCCGGGCTGTTCGGGTTGTCGCCGCTGGAATTGGGGGTGGAGGTGCCCAGGAAGGCGATGGCGGCGCGGTCGTCGTCGCCCGCGATCGCGGTCGGGAACGCCGTGTCGCGGACGCCGAACGCCGCTCCCAGGTCGACCGGCTGCGACCAGGTCCGGCCGCGGTCGAGCGAGGTGGCCGCCATGGCCCGGCCGTCGCCGTTGGCGAAGGCGAAGTAGAGCGTGCCATGGGCGCCGACGGCCACCGCCGGGTCCCAGGTCCCGGACACGCTGCCCGGCACCGGGCGCACCTCCCAGGTCACGCCGTTCGTCGAGACCGCCACCGCCTGCTGCGTGTTGCAGCTCCTGTTGGGCACGTAGGCCGTGCCGTCCGGGGCGACCTTGATATGGCCGTGGAGGCCGCTGCAGACCGTGCTGTTGTAGATCGGCAGCGCCGGCCCGAAGGTGAGGCCGCCGTCGGCCGAGATCGCGCACTCGGCGACGACCAGGTCCTGCGAGCAGTAGTAGACGGCATGCGGATAGACCAGGCTCGCCAGGGGCGGCGCGAACGGGCCGCCGCCCACCGTCTGGTGGTCGACGCCCGAGTTGATGCCCGAGCCCTGGCTGGGGATCCAGCTCTCGCCGTCGTCGTCGGTGAAGGACATGAGACTGGTCTTGCCCAGGAGCTGCGACGAGAAGGTGCGGCCGGTCGCCGGGTCGGTGAACAGGATCGGATCGAGCGAGGTGACGGCGTTGGCCGGGCTCACGTCGAGCCAGTTGCCGTCCTCGCGCAGCCGCGCCGGCGAGGTGCACTCGTCGAAGCGCACCCGCAGGGTGTTGAGGCCGGAGACGTACATCACCGTGCCGCCGTTGTCCGCGATCTCGCTCTTCCAGTTCACGCCGAGGCTCGGCTCGCCCGAGGCGTGCTCCCCGGGATCGGCATGGACCGAGTACGTCGGGGCCTCGGCCGAGGGAGCCGGCGAGGCGTCCTCGAGCTTCTTGAGGGCCGCGCTGCCGGAGATCGGCACCGCGCCGGCGAAGTTGACGGCCTGGACCGTGTAGGTGCCGCCGGCGGGGTTCACCAGCACGGCGATCTCATCCTGGCCCGGGGAGTTGCCCGAGGTCGCGACAACCGTGCCGGCGGAGTCGTAGATCTTGAGGTCCCAGTCGTCGGCGGCGCTCACGTCGAGGACGACGTTGACCACGAACGCGTAGGCCGGAGGCACGACGGTCAGCTTGAAGTTGTCGCACAGTGGATCGGCCGGGCCGGCGCAGCCTGCCGCTCCGATCGGCGCCGAGGGACCTCCTGCCCAGGTCGCCGACGGCGTCGCCTCGGACACGGTTCCCGAGGACGGCGTCGCGGCCTGGCAGATGGGAGCTGCGAGCAGGAGCAGTAGTGCTGCTACTTGAAAGATGGCGAAAGTGGGTTGTCTCATGGAATATCCCTCCTCATTGCCTACGGTAGCCGGGGGATGGATCGGGAAACAGGAGGAGAGGTACTCAGCAGGCATGGGGAAAATCCCTCAGGTTTTGCCTGTAGAGACGCCCCGTGGGGCGTCTCCGGTGCGGCGACATCGTTCCGGAGGAGACGCCCCAC